>JAFURH010000078.1 GCA_017471945.1 Clostridia bacterium
AGGAATAACGAAATGAAAAACATTCAATGGTTTCCCGGTCATATGACGAAAGCGATGCGGGATATGGAAGCCAAACGCGATCTTTGCGACGGCGTTATCTGCGTGATGGACGCCCGCGCGCCGATCGCGACGGTAAATAAAAATCTCAATAAAATTTTCGGCGGAAAGCCCGTATTATACGTTCTGAATAAATCCGACCTCGCCGACGGAAAAGCCGACGGGTTCGTGAAGCTTATCGAAAGCAAGGGGAAATACTGCGTGAAATGCGATTCCACGAATATTTCCACCAAACGCCTTTTAACGCAAAAGCTCACGGCGATGACCGAGGAAAAACGCGCCCGCGCGGAAGCTAAGGGCTTGAATAAAACCTTCCGTTTTATGGTCGCGGGGATTCCGAATACGGGGAAATCCACGATCGTCAACCTTTTGAGCGGTCAAAAACGCGCAAAAACGGGGGATAAAGCGGGGGTCACGCGCGACGTGCGCTGGCTGAAATGCGGCGCGTTCGACCTGCTTGACACCCCCGGCACGATGCCGCCGTCCTTCGATAATCAAAACCTTGCAAAACATCTTGCGTATATCGGGAGCATTAACGACGATATTTTGGATATGGACGATATCGCCTTAGAACTTTTGGGCGAGCTTGCCGAGCAATACCCCGCGTATTTAACGGAACGCTACGGCGTCACCGATTTTTCCGAAAAACTCGGTATGTACGAGCAGGTCTGCGAGCGCCGCGGGTTTATCTTGCGGGGCGGCGAGTTCGATTACGAGCGCGGCGCGAAAGCGTTGATCGACGATTTCAGAAAAGGCAGGCTTGGCAAGATCTGTTTGGAAAACGCAAACGATTATCAGGACTGGGAGTTTTAAAAATGGCGAAAGAAAAAGTAGATAAGCTCGTATTCGAGCGGGAGCTTCTTGCAAAAGGCTATCGGTATATCGCGGGGGTAGACGAAGTGGGCAGAGGTCCACTCGCAGGTCCCGTCGTGTGCGCGGCGGTGATTATGCCGCTCGACGAAACGCTTTTGATCGACGGCGTAGACGACAGTAAAAAGCTCTCCGAAAAAAAACGGGAAAAACTTTGCGAACTTATCAAAGAACGCGCGATCGCGTATACCGTGTACGAGGTGAGCGAAAAAACCATCGACGAGATCAATATTTTGGAAGCCACCAAGCTCGGAATGAAAAAAGCCCTCGAAGGGCTCGCCGTCACGCCAGATATCGTGTTGACGGACGGCAATATGACCCTCGATATCCCGCATAAACAGAAAAGTATCGTACACGGCGACGCGCTTTCCTATTCGATCGGCGCGGCGAGTATCGTGGCAAAAGTGTATCGGGATCATTTAATGGACGAGTTCGCAAAGCTCTACCCCGCGTATCTGTTCGAAAAAAATAAAGGCTACGGCACGGCGGCGCATATCGCCGCGATCAAGGAGCAAGGTTTATGTCCCATTCACCGCAGGACGTTCACAAAAAAGTTTTAGGTCGTAAAGGCGAAAAGCTCGCCGAAAACTATTTAAAAAAGCAAGGCTGTAAGCTTTTAAAACGCAATTACCGAACGCCTTTCGGCGAAGCCGACCTGATCGTTTCGGACGGCGACGAGCTCGTGTTCGTGGAAGTCAAGACCCGCGAAAGCGATTCCTACGGCAAGCCGATTGAAGCGGTCGATAAGAAAAAACGCGAACGCTATCAACGGATCGCAAAGTTTTATTGGATGCAAACGGGCGAAGAACCCAACGCCCGCTTCGACGTGATCGAGGTTTACGGCGACGGGAAAATCGAGTGGTATAAATACGCTTTTTAAAATTAAAAAATACGGAAAAACGGCGAAAAATCGCCGTTTTTTGCTTGTGTAGCGCAATCCCTTTTGCCGTAAGGGATTAAGCGACTTTTAAAGACAATTTTCGACAAAAAAGTTTCCGAAAAATTCGTTTTCGTCTGCTATAATAGCCTCAAAGCCTTGTGACAAAAGGGATCGGGCACGATTATGACGGTATATATCGAGTACGCGTTGATAGAAAATTTCCTGATCGACGGAGGACTTTTGCTCCTTTCTCTGCTTCTTTTAAAGAGGGAAATTTCACTTTTAAAAATCGCGCTTGCCGCGCTTCTCGGCGCGGGATTTGCCGTGCTCTATCCGTTGGTAACGCTGCCTGATCTTGTGTCCTACACCCTTAAATTTGCGGTAGGGGTATTGCTTTGCCTGATCGCGTCCAAGCGGGAAAAGAAAGGGAGCAGGTACGCAATGAACGTACTTTCCTTCTTCGTTTGCTCCTTTCTCTTTGCGGGCTTTTTATTTGCCGTGGGAGATCTTTTTGAGGGCGAAATCGTTAAACGTATCCCCGTCGGGGGACTTTTCGGCGGCGGCGTGATTTTTGCGTTTTTCTTGCATAAATTTATAAAAAAGCTGTATTTTATGCGGAAAATAAACGCTTTTCTGTATAATTGCGAACTTATTTCGGGAAAAAATCAACTCAAACTCAAAGGCTTTTTAGATAGCGGCAATCAAGCGAGCTACGGCGGCAGACCCGTGTGTTTTTTATCCGCCAAACGCGTTCTCGATTTGATAGAAGTGGGGCAGGGTTGCGACGAAATGCAAATTTTAACGGTCGGCGGGGAAAAAACGATCAAAATTTTCCAAATTGACAAATTGTTGATATATTCTCCGAACCGATTGAATATAATAGAAAAGGTTATCGAAAAGGTGTATATTTCTCCGTCGGGGAATTTAGAAAACGGGGAATACGAGCTATTACTAAACGGTGCGCTTTTTTCTTAAATCGAACGAATCGTATGATTCAAAAGTGCGAAAAAGAGGTGAAATTATGAAATTCTTTGAAGTCGTCAAAATTTTTTTGAGAAAATTCGGGGGAGTAGACGAAAAGAGTACGGTGGATTATATCTGCGGGAACGGCGAAGCGTTGCCGTTGCCTCTTTCCACCGAGGAGGAGGGGGAAATGCTTCGTTTGCTCGCGACGGAAGACGAGGAAAAAGAGCTTGCCAAATCCAAACTCATTCAGCATAATCTTCGGCTCGTCGTGTATATCGCGCGAAAATTCGACAACACGGGCGTGGACGGCGACGACCTCATTTCGATCGGCACGATCGGGCTTATAAAAGCAATCAATTCCTTTCGCACGGACAAAAATATCAAGCTCGCGACCTATGCTTCGAGGTGCATTGAAAACGAAATTTTGATGTATTTGCGCAGGACTTCCAAGCTCAAAAGCGAGATCTCCTTCGACGAGCCGTTAAACACCGATTTCGAGGGCAACGAGCTTTTATTGTCCGACGTTTTGGGTACGCCCGCCGAAAGCGTTTACGGGGATATTGAATCGAACGCGGAAAAGGAACAGCTCAAAGAAGCGCTCAAAAAGCTTTCCGAGCGGGAGCGCAAAATTATGTTTTTGCGATTCGGCTTGAACGGCGGGGAAGAAATGACACAAAAGGACGTGGCGGATATGCTCGGCATTTCCCAAAGCTACATATCCCGACTCGAAAAGAAAATTATCGAGAGGCTGAAAAAAGAAATCGCAAAAATGGAGTAAACGCGATAAAAATTTAATAAATTACGCATACTGAACTCGACCCTGCCCCCCTCTTTCTTGTTTTTCTACATACGAAAAGGAGGGAAAAACAATGAATAAAGTGGAGATATGCGGCGTAGATACGTCGGGACTTCCCAAGCTTACGGCGAAGGAAAACGAGGAGCTGATGAAACGCCTCAAAGAGGGCGATAAAGAGGCGCGCGAACGGTTTATCGTAGGCAATATGCGGCTCGTGTTATCACTCGTCAAACGCTTTCGCACCAAGCATTTGGGCGTGGACGACGTGTTTCAGGCGGGGTGCGTGGGGCTTATCAAAGCCATCGACAATTTCGACCTTCGCGTGGGCGTGAAGTTTTCAACTTACGCCGTGCCGATGATCGTAGGAGAAATGAAACGGTATCTTCGCGACGGAAATTCGCTGAGAGTGTCGAGAAGTATCCGCGATATGGCGTATAAGATCTTGAAAGCGCGCGAGGCGATCGAGGCGCGCGACGAGGAAGCGACGATCGAAAAGATCGCAGGCGAACTCCAAGTTACCGAACGCGAGGTCGTGTACGCGCTCGACGCGATCTCCGACCCCGTGTCCATTTACGAACCCGTATATAACAAGGCGGGCGACACCCTTTTATTGATGGATCAGCTTTGCGACGAGAAGAATACGGACGAGATCTGGACGGAGCACGTCGCGCTTGGGGAAGCGATGGAAAAGCTCGGCGAGCGGGAAAAGAAAATTTTGTTTCTCCGATACTACGAAGGCAAAACGCAGACGGAGATATCCGAAGAAGTCGGGATTTCGCAAGCGCAGGTATCGCGACTCGAAAAGAACGCGCTCGCGAATATCAGAATGAATATATCGTAAGCAAAAAGGAAGCCCTGCGGGGCTTCCTTTTTGAATGCAGAATGCAAAGTGAGGGGATTGCCGCGCCTTTTTCAAAGGCTCGCAATGACAGGGAAGATATCTGTTGTTTGATTCTATCGATCAAAAATTTCGTCTAAGGGAATATCGTAAAAATCGGCGAGCTTGATTAAAGTTTCATAGTCAGGGCGTGCAACATCGGTTTCATATCGGGTGTAGTTTACTCGTCCGATTTGTAATTTATCCGCAAGCTGTTGCTGCGTTAAATTTTCCGCTTGCCTTAGCTCTTTTAGCTTTTTTCCGATTTCAATCATTTTTTATCTCCCTACGCTTGACATTGTACATTTTTTGTACTATAATTAGTGAAAATGTACATAATATGTACAAAATTGCGGGGGTGAGAGAAATGGTAAATTGTTTGATATTTGGTCGTAAAAAATATGATAAGTTTATAAATTATCGAGAATCGGTTGAAAGTATTATCGTCGAATTGATTGAAAAATATCAAACAACAAGATTTTTTGTACAAAAAGACAGCGATTTTGGGCAGGAATGTCTTTATATTTTGAAAAAACTTAAAAAAGAGTACACATTTGAAATTTTTTCTTGTGAGCAGGTGGGGAATGAAGATGTAGACAAAACGGAATGTATATTGTCTGCGATTTGGAATCAGGATAAGCGAGGTAAAAAATTGATTGATTACGCAAGTAGGCAAAGAAAACTTTATTTAAATATTTACGATTTTTTTATCAAACACGATGAAAAAAAATCGAAAACAATTCGCGATTGGATAGAGCGGCAGAATTTAATAGGGAGTGCCAAGTGTTGGTTAAAAATATTAAAAAACCTATATGATAATAAAATGATATAAAAAGTCCAGAATATTTACGCTGAAAACAAAAATCGTAAGCAAAAAAGGAAGCCTGTGGGCTTCCTTTTTGAATGCAGAATGGCGGTAGAAATTTTAAAAGACACCTTCCCCTGCTGGGGAAGGCTTGATCATTCGTCTTATTCGTATTCTTCGAAAGAACGGCGATTGTGCGGAGCGTGGGGATCGCGGGAATCACGGGGATCGCAACAAGGGTTGTTCGGCTTCTTGCTTTCGGACGGGCAAGGATTGCAAGGTCGTTCGCCTTTATCGTTTGCGGGGAGATTGACTAAAATTACGTCCTCGCCGATACGGACGATATTTTTCATCGCCACGAACCGTTCTTCGCGTTTGAAAAAGCCGCTTTTCCCGCCAGGGACGACGAACCCGAAGATTTTATTTTCGGGATAGCAAAAAAGTAGGTCGCAGATCCTGCCGAGCTTTTTCCCGTCCTGCGTATTTACGACTTCTTTCGTCCGAAGCTCCGAAAAACTCATTTCCATAAACGTATACCTCCTTATATAGTATATGCGAGAAAAAAAGAAAACGTGAACGGAAAAAGGCGAAAGGTTGGGGAATTGCCGCGCTACACTCCGTTCCGCTCGCAATGACAAGGCTGGCGAGAGGATTGCCGCGCCTACGGCTCGAAATGACAAGGCGGAGAACTTGACAAAAACGGCAACGTATGTTATACTGTATTATAGTATATGAAAAATTTCACCTATTTTTCACGCAAAGCCGTTGTAAACTTAACAAAATTTGGTTATATTGTATATGTTAAGTTTAACCAACGAAAAAAAGGAAGGGAGATTACAGGATTATGAAAATATTGATCGTGGACGATGAAGAAATGATTCGCGGAGTGCTTCGCGAATACGTGGAGTTTGAAGGAAACGAGGCGTTTGAAGCCAAGGACGGTATGGAAGCCGTGAAGGCTTGCCGCGAAAACGATTACGACCTCGTGTTGATGGATATTATGATGCCCAAGCTGGACGGGTTCTCGGCGGTGAAAGAGATCAAAAAAACCAAAGACGTGCCCGTGATTATGCTGTCTGCAAGAGGGGAGGAATACGATAAACTCTTCGCGTTCGAACTGGGCGTGGACGATTACGTGACGAAACCCTTCTCTCCCAAAGAAGTGATGGCTCGTATCAACGCCGTAACCAAGCGTCGCGCGGGCGGGAATACCGTGGAAGGGGTTCTGAAATTCGAGGGGCTCGAGGTGGATATGGCGGGGCGGAACGTATACGTGGACGGCGAAAAAGCCGAGCTCACGCCCAAAGAATACGAGCTTTTGTTCTACCTCGTGAGAAATAAAGGAATCGCGCTCACGCGCGAGAAGCTTTTATACGACGTTTGGGGGTTCGATTTCTTCGGCGACGATCGGACGGTAGACACCCATATCAAAATGCTTCGCGGGAATCTGAAAGACTATCGGAAATTTATCGTGACCTTGCGAGGATTGGGCTATAAGTTCGAGGTGTAAGGCGTTCGACCTCCGAATGTAGGTGAAAGATGGCGAAAGAGAAAGGCGTAAAAAAGCCGAAACAACGGAATTATAAGAAAAAACAACGCAGCACGAGTATCTACTTTCTGATTTGGGCTGCGTTTTCTGCCGTTGCGCTCGTGATCGTGTTGATTTTCGGACTTTCGCAGCATTTCACGCTCGTGCAGACGCATAAAGAAGAGATCGAACGAAACCTGATCCAAAAAGGACGACAGATCACCGCGTCGATCGCGGCGACGGCGACGGGTGTGCCGCCGTTATCCGAATCGGAGTGGCATTCTTATTTAAGGTATCTTGCGCGAGTGAACGACGTGGGAGTGCTCGTGCTCAGCGAGTCGGGCGAGGTACTTTGTCCCAACGACGAGTATCAAAAGGAAGAATCCTACGCCGCCGTGGCGAAGTTGATCGGGAAAAAGCTCGGCGACGAACTTGGTCCCATCGTGTTCGAGGGGGAAGAGGATTACGGATACGCCGTGCGGTTTTCGTATTTCGGTCAGGACGGGTACTTATATATTTACGAGTCGATGGGGATTTTGGACGACGTGACGGCGCAGATGGTGCAAAAGACGGTGATGACCGCTATCTTCGTGCTGTTGTTGACGTTTGCGGTGTCGAGCGGTATTTCCGGTTGGTTGACCAGGCCGATCACGGAGATGACGGAAAAAGCCAAACTGTTCGCGGCGGGGGATTTTAACGTGGACTTCCGAGGCGGGGATTACGGCAGCGAGATGGTCGAGCTTGCCGACACTTTGAATTTTGCGCGCGACGAGATCTCCAAAGCCGACCGTATGCAAAAAGAACTGATCGCGAACGTTTCGCACGATTTCAAAACGCCGTTGACGATGATCAAGGCGTATTCGTCTATGATCAGGGAAATTTCGGGGGAGAATCCCGAAAAGAGGAATAAGCACGCGCAGGTAATCATCGACGAAGCCGATCGGCTCACTTCGCTCGTGGAGGATCTGCTCGATCTTTCCAAGCTCCGCGCGGGGATCAACGAAGTGAAGCCCACGACGTTCGATCTATCGGCGTATACGTACGAGGTGTTGGAGAGGTTTGAATACTTAAAGGAAACGAAAGGGTACGATTTACGCGCGGAGATCGAGGACGGAATTTTTACCTTTGCGGACGAAAAGAAAATAGGGCAGGTGCTCTACAATCTGATCGGAAACGCCGTGAACTACACGGGCGAGGATAAAAAGGTGGTCGTGCGGGTAAAGAAATGCTCGGAAACGGAGGCGTATTTTGCGGTGACGGACACGGGCGAGGGGATTCCCGAAGAGGAGTTGCCCACGATTTGGGAAAGATATTACCGCTCCGCGGAAATGCATAAACGGCCCGTGAAGGGAACGGGCTTGGGGCTTTCGATCGTGCGAGTGATTTTGGAAATGCACCGTTTTAAATTCGGCGTAAAGAGCGAGCTCGGAAAGGGAAGCACTTTTTACGTGGTGTTCCCGCTGAGAAAAGGAGAATGAAAAAACGAACTGCTTCAAAAGCGGTTCGTTTTTTAATATTCTTCGGTGATTCCCAATAAATCGTCGGCGG
>JAFURH010000079.1 GCA_017471945.1 Clostridia bacterium
AAGGAGGAAACGAAAAATGAGTAAAAACGGCATAAAAATCGCGATTGGGGTTTTGCTTGCGTTCTTCCTCTGCGCGATTTTCGTTTCGTCGTTTCGCACCTGCGGGCGCGACGATCCGAAGAAGGACGAACCGACGATCGAAGAACCGAGCGACGATATTCCCGGTGAGAAATTTTCGATCGCGTATTATGCGATCATTGACGACAGTCGGGAAGAAATTTACGAAGGAATGTGGGCGAAGAACGGCAGCTACCCCGCTTCTTACGTATCGGGCAAAGAAACGACGGTAAGCGATCTTTTGGGAAAAATGATTCCCGCGGAGCTCGATGGCTGTCCTGTGTACGTCGGATCGCCTGTGCCTGACAAAGACAACGATCGCAAGGATTATTCCTTTTACGGTTGGTATTGGGACGCGGGCTTAGAAAACGCGTTCGACGGCACGATCGACGAGAACCAAACGGGCGATATTACCCTTTATGCGAAGATCGAGATCGGATATTGGACGGCTAATCACTAAAAAATAAACCGCTATTAAGCGGAAAAAGGAGAAAAAGATATGAAAAGACGGTTAAAGTTTTTAATGGCAATGGTAGCAAGCTTGGCGGCGTTGGGCGCGACGGTTGCGCTCGGCGGGTGTTCGGAGGGAACGACGGACGAGTTTTTCTGCGATCACAAATTCGAAGTGGCGGAAGTGACGAAAGAGTCGAGCTGTTCGGAGGAAGGCTCGCAGAAGGTGACCTGTACGGAGTGTGGCGTGACGGAGATCGAAGTGATCGAGAAGCTTCCGCATACGGAGGTTTACGTGGCTATGATTCCCGCAACGTGCTTGGAGGACGGCGCGACGGACGGGAAGAAGTGTTCCGTTTGCGAAGAATGGACGGTCGCCCCTGCGACGATCCCCGCGCTCGGGCATAAAAAGGTGATTGATAAAGCGGTCGCGCCCGGGTGTATGGAAACGGGCTTGACGGCGGGCAGTCATTGCGGGCGTTGTGAGATCGTGTTGGAAGAACAGGCAGTCGTTGCGGCGACGGGTCACGACGTAGTGTCGGATATTGAAAAAGAGCCGACGTGCTTTGAGAGCGGTTCAACGGCTTCGAGATATTGCGCGAATTGTGAAACGGTATTTGCGGAAAACGAGTACTTAGCAAGTCTTGACCATAATTTTGAAAACGGTTATTGCACGCATTGCGGAATATTTGAGTTGGAACAGCTTTTGACTATGGAATCTTCCCAGTATACCGCGACGGCAGTTGCGAAAGGTACTACACTTGAAAAAGGCGCGATTTATCGTATTAAAAATTTGAAAGCCGAACGTATGGAAGAGTATGAAAATGGTGAAGTAGATTGGTATTCAGGTGTTTCAATGAAATACCTTTGTTCCTATAAATATACCTTTTCTTCTGAGTATAAAGACTATTATTTATATGAAAATGTTTCTGCTTTTTATCTTGATTCTTTTAAAGGTGAGTATGGGCTCTTTTACTTAGATTTTTATTATGGGCTTTCGGAAGATTACGGAATGAACGGCAGTACGGTTGAAGATTTACATTGGTTTATGGATCCTTGTTTTGGAAATATAAATTTTGAAACGGAAGACGAATCTTATTTATATTTTTGGGTTCCCGAAAACGTGTTTACGGACGGAAACGTTACGGTTACGCTTCTTGCAGGCGAAGGCTTCGAAAAAATCACTTTGAAATAAGGGTTTGAAAAATGAAAAAGCTTATAAAAACAATACTGATCCTCGCTCTGATCGTTGTGATCGCGGCGGTTGCGGCGGTCGTATACAGCACGACGAACGGGTTTAAAGAAGAATCCAAAACCTTCTCGATCGAGCGCGACGGGAAATATATTCTTTCCGATCAGAGCGGAATCAAGATCTACGGCGAAGAAACGTTCAAAATCAAGCACTACGGCGACGACGAACGAATCAGCGCGAAAATCACTCCGATCGCGATCGAGAACGATTATTCGTTCTCGGTATCGCATATCGAATATTCTTGGAACGCGATCGCGGAGCAGAAGCCGAACTGGACGAAGTATTTTACCGTTGAGCTTGATCAAACGGCGAACACGGTACGCGTGGCGGGCACGCAAAGCTCCGTTCTGACCGCCTACGCGGCGCACGAAGGCGGCGAGCTGACGGCTATGGACTCTATGGTTTATAGCAATATGTACCGTTTGGATATCACGACGGGCGGGTCTACGATCGGATTGCAGTTCTGCGTTTTATCCGCATAACGAGGGAGCAGGTATGAAAATACGTAAACTTTTCAAAAGAATGGCGGCGATCGCGTTTGCGGTCGTTTTAGGGATACCGTGTCTTGCGGTATCCCCTTCCGCCGTTCCCGCGTATGCGGAATCTACGAACGAGTTCGACGGAACGAACGTTCTCGACGATTTGGGGGAAACGGTCGTTGCGCTACACCCTGCGGTGAAGGGCGCAGAGCCTGAGCTGTACAGCTTTTCGGAGTATTGCTATTCAGATAACGAAACGCTCCGAAATTCAAAATTCGGGCTGTATTTGTACGTATATAACCCCGCCCAAACGGAATACTCGGCGCGGATCGGCGCGAACGTGGTAAATATGGCGATCTCCTACGGCGAGGACGGAGAGCCGAGCGAGTATGCGAATTTGCGCTTGAAAAATTGCGGGCATACGACGGGGAAATACGAAAAACTGTTCTATAAATTCCGCGTGCTCGATCTTGACAAAGTCGTAGAAAACGCCGTCGCGTTCAATATGGACGAAGGCGCGCGGCGCTACGACGTCGCGGGAATACAGCTTTTGACGGAAGGCGAGGAGCTTCCCGACGATTACGGCGTTTCGCGCAGCTATTATTTCAAGGGCTATTCGAAGGGCTGTTCGGTCGGAACGGAGAACACGAGCACGCTCTCGGCGGAATGGAA
>JAFURH010000011.1 GCA_017471945.1 Clostridia bacterium
ATCGGGTCGCACGGCGCGATATCGCTCGTATAAGCGGTAATGCGTTCGTTCCAAATCCTCAGGCGTATTGGCGTTATAGTCGTAATCGCACACGAACAGACTGCTTTCGATCGTAGGCAAATACTCCGCGATCGCCTCTTCACCCCTCGCACAACCGCTGAATCCCAAATTGATATAATCGACATTATTCCATTTGGAAATGAGCGCCTGATAGCAATTATCAGGTCGGCTCGCGCACCCGCCTTGCGTGATGGAAGAACCGTAATACACGATAGGTTTTACTTCCCGATAGCGTTTCCCCTCGCCCACGGTCGCCTTTTCGTCAAGCCCGATTTCCAGCGAATGGACGGCGTTATACAGCGGAAAATACAAAATATAGTTCCGCATTCCGCCGCTGAGATCGACGGAAACGGTATAGCCTTTTTGATCGGCGAACGTCGGCGGAAAAATCTTCACGAGCCGAGTCCCCCTCTTCGTTTCCTCCAAGAGAATAAACCCACCTTGCCCTTCCAAAGTCATATGCGACATCGCTTCCAAACAATCGTACGCCACGCGCAAAACGAACTTTTTCGAATCCGTAGAAAAGCGCAGTCTGCCGCCCGAGGTGTGATCGGCGAGATAGTCCACCCACTTCCCCGTCGCTTTTGCAGCCGCCGATTGCATACGCCGAAATTTCCCGAGCTTTTCGTCGTAAAAAACGCCGTACAGCGCAAACGCCGAATGAGGAATTTTATAATAGCGCACTCCCTCTTCCACACATTCCCGATTAAGGATAAAATTTTTATCGATCTGTTCTATTTTCATACGACGACACCCTTTTTCAAAATAATATTCGCGTACACGGCGCGCTCGCCCGTCGCGATAACCGCATAAGCTTTTTTCGCCCGTTCGTAAAATTCGAAACGTTCTAAATTGCCGACTCGAAGATGATCGTCGGCGGCGTTCGCTATTGCGAAATACTGATCCCAGATCTCAGGCAAGGGATCTCCCTCTACCGTCTGCATAAGCAAAAAATTTTCCTCTGCGTAGGTATCGAGAGGGATCAATTCCAACAACGTTTTGAGCATAGCCTCTCCGCCGATTCCGTCCGCCCGCACTACGCGCCGTCCGTAGTTCTCGCTCGGAAAATTCCCGTCGGCGATCACGATCTCGTCGCCGTGCCCCATTTCGCATAAAATCTTCAACAATTCGGGGGACGCGATTTTCGATATTCCTTTTAACATCAAGTTATCTCCTTTTTTAAATATTTAAAAATACCACGGCAATCGCGCCTAACACAACGCCCAAAATTTGCCGCTTTAAAAATTTTTCTTTAAAGACGAAACAGGAAAGCAAGAACGAAACGACGATTTTCACGCCCGCTTCCGTCGGCGCGGCGATGGAAATGGCGATCATCGTATACGCGATCATATTCAGCATATTGGTCGCGCCGTTTGCCAGCCCTGCGCCGAGCGCGTAAGGCGAGCCGTGCTTAAAGATATATCCGCAATCCTTTTTGTCTTTCACAAGCCCTACGACGAATAAGATCACCGCCGAAAGCCCGAGCGCGACGACCATAAATTCGTTCGTCACCGCGTCGTTAAAGCGTACCTGCTGCATCCGTTGCAATACCCCGAACATCCCCGCGCCAAACACGGAAAGCACGATATAAATCAACCACAGCGCGGAAAACTTTTTTTCGCCCGCGCTTTCTTCTTTTCGTTCGCTTTCTCCGCGAACGAAAAACAAAGATAACGCGATCATAACGAAACCGATATACGTAAACGCCGAAGCCGATTCGCTCAAAAAGACCAGCCCGTAAACGGTGGAAAACACCAGCGCGTACGACAAGATCAGCATCGTGATCGCAAACGACCCGCAATTCAGCGCAAAATAGGTCATCACCGAAGCGGTGCAATATAATACCCCTGCGACAAGCGCGTAAGGGAGCATCGCGAGCGGGAAAGAAAGTCCGCTATCGTCCGTTATGAGATCGGAAAACAGGAAAAACAGCATAGAACAGAGTGAAACGATCGCGGTAAAAATAAAACCGCCTTTGGTGTGCTTTTGATTGTATTTCTTGATCAAAAAGCCTTCGGTCAGCCCCGAACATACCGCCAATAAGATACATAAGTAACCCATAAATTTCCGTTCCCGTTAAAAATTCTTTAATTTTTCCAAAATGTAATTTGCATACAGCCGATGCCCCGCCGAATTGGGGTGAACGTCGTCGTGCATAAACAACTTCCATTGTTCATCGTTCGCGGGGTCAACGCCCAAGCCTTCCCCTTCGATCACGAACAAACCGTATTCTTTTGCCCGAAGCCTGATCGCTTGTCGGTAATCGTCCAACGTATAGCCTTTGGCATTTTTGCCTTCGCCTTTTCGGGGGATCGGCGTGATCACGCAGATCTTTCCATATTTTTGCTTCGCTTTGGAAAACAGCCTGTCGAGCGCGCCGTAGAAGGTAGTTTCCGTTTTATCCGCAACGCTTCCCAGCTCTACGTTCCTCGTATAATCGTTCACGCCGCCCGCGATCAAAGCAAATTCCGCGCGGGGCGTTTCGTCTACGTATACCGAAGTGGACACGGTAGGCCGCCAATCTTGTTGCACGGCAACCGTCGTACCGTTCGAGCCGTAATTATATACGTTCGTATATCCGAGCCCTTTCGCGACTAATCTTACGAAGCTGTTTTCGGGGCGATCCGCTTCCACGCCGTGGACGATGGAATCGCCGAGCGCGACGAAGCGTTTTTCTTCCCCGCATACGAAGCGTAAGATCGGCGAGACGTCCTCCAACGAATGAGGATGGTGAAATCCCCCTTCTTTTACGTAGTATTCAAGCTCTATCCCGTGCGCTTTGCAGTATTCGATCATCTTGCCCGAATTTTTCTCAAACGGAACGACCTCGTCCGCCCCGCCCGCCACGAGCAAAAGAGGAATATTCAACCCGAAAAATTCTTCTAAGTTCTCGCTCGGCATACCGCGAAAGTTAAGCAAGGTTTCTTCCGTGAGATCGTAGCAATCGAGCATTTCCGCGTATTCTTTGGGATGAGCGGTGGTCGGCCACGAGATCAAATCGAGCACGGGCGCGTCGAGATAGATCTTTTTCACCGTTTCGGGATAAAACAACGCGTAGTTGAACGCGTAGATCCCGCCGCGACTGAATCCAAACAAAAAGCATTGTTCGGATAAAGCAAACGCCTTGATCACGTGTTTATAAAATTTATACATAAGCCTTATCGCCCTATCGCATCCGTATTGGTCGCTTACGTCGTAATATACGCGGGTATACCCTCTTTCGAGGAGTTCAACTTCCGCTTTGTCGAAAGCGTATAAAAATTCCGTTTTCCAGATCCATTCGCCGTTCGGCTTTTCAGGGCGAATGACCGTCACTTTGTGTCCGTTAAATTCGTATTCAATAACCTGTGCCATTTTTTTACCTTTTTTCTTTTATCGTTCCAGTCCTTGAGCTTGCTTCGCCTATCGGCTCGCGATGACCGTGAAATATGCAATACCCACCCGCTCGGCGGGTGGGTATCTACTTCCCCTAACGGTTCTGCTATTTTGTTCAGTTAAAACGCTTACGCATTAGGATTCGTCCAAACGACTACGTCGCCGTTGTCGTCGAAATGCCACCAGTCGGAAGTCGTCGTCCATTGTTCTTCGGTCGGCTCATTCGCGCTGTACAGATAGTAGTAGCCAGACTCTGCGGGACCGCCCGAACCGGGATTTACTATCGCGAACATATTCGCATTCGCTATACCATCAGTCGTCACTCTGAACGTACCGCCAAACGCCGCAGTTCCCGACGCATCATATCTGTACGCCTTTAATTTCGGCTGATAATCGATATATTCAGCCGTATCCACGTAAAATACTCTTCGACTTACTTGATTCAAGGAGCTCACGACGAGCGTTTCCAACGAAATACAGTTATAGAATGCGTCTGTACCGATATAAGAACCGCCGCTTCCGGGATTTGCATAACGGTCGATCACGCCGGGCATAATCGCCGCAACGAGGGAAGTACAGCCCTCAAAAGCACTACCTTCTATCGCTATTACGTTTTCGGAAAGAACGACTTTTTCGATCGTGGTATTATCCTTAAACGCCTTCGACCCAACGGCGATCACGTTTGCCGTGCCGTTCGTTCCGTCGTTATAGGTATCGGGAATTGTCACCGTCGTGCCCGTATGCGAATCCAAAAGCCCTTTTACGATATAACCCGTAAGCTCGGAAACATGCGTTCCGTTTACCGTAAGCGTAGCGTTCGAATCACCTGCAAGCGTAGTCAAAGAAACCGTTCCGTATTGATAGGAAATGCCTTTCGCGTCCCAAGCGCCGCAAGTTACGCAAGCGCCGTTTTCACCCGTATAGGAGTGATCGGGAGTCTGAACGATCTCACTGCCGTACACGCCGTCCTTCCAAGTCCAATAGCCGCAAGCTTCCGTTCCCGAATAAACGTATACGTTACCCGAAAGCAAATTGTTCTTAGTGTAATCTATCCCTTCGATTATACTCGTATCCGTTGACAAACAATAAATATTTACCGTTCCCACGGCACTACTATT
Organism: Clostridia bacterium; assembly: GCA_017471945.1. Classification (GTDB taxonomy): domain Bacteria; phylum Bacillota; class Clostridia; order Christensenellales; family Borkfalkiaceae; genus Scatosoma. The sequence continues at coordinate 4,554 of JAFURH010000011.1, forward strand.
AGCGTCCGTCACAAAGACTTGCCAGCCTGACTGCATTCTCAATCTGTTGACAACGATCTCTCTTAATGCATTACAACGATAGAACGAGTTCTGCGCAAGGTTTGAGATGGTACTTTTGAGACCGGGCATAACCAGCGTTTTTAAATTACTCGCCTGTTCAAAAGCGCTACTTCCGATAAGATATACGCTATCGGGAAGAATGACTTTCTTGATTGCCGTATTCTTTTGGAACGCTTTATCCGCAACCTTGTTCACGGGCAAATTATTAAAGGTTGCGGGTACGGTCAATTCCGTGCCTTCCGCTAACGTATGCCCCGTAGAAACGGCGTACGCGTCGGCGCCGTTCGCTTCCATTTTCAATACGTTATACGTAACCGTCGCGTTCACGTCGGCGTTGATCGAAGCGGTCGCTTCGGGAAGCCCCGCAACTTCGTGCGCCCACGTATACGTTAAATTCGCCGCATCTTCCACGGGCGTTTTCAATTCTTCAATCGCTTCGTTCAATTCGCTTTCGTGCCAAGCAAGTCTTTCGCCTCGCTTCACGGTAAGCAAAGTAGTATCGCCCGCTTTGATCTCGTAGGTTTGGCAAAGCGCGGATACGTTCGCATATTCGTCAGCCGTTTCTTCAAGCAGGGCTTTTTCGTCTGCCGCGACCTGCCAAACGCTCGCGGAGTTCTTTCCGAAATCGAACGCGCTGTAATACTTCACCTCGCCGTCGATCGTCAAATAACTTCTTGCGGAAAACGCACGGGAAAGGTTTGCTTCCTTTACGTTATAGATCGCCGCGTTATAATAATAGTAGTTGCTCGAATCGTACGCCGCGTCGTTTTCAAGCGCGGCGGACGCTTTATTTGCCACGTCGATCACGATCGACTCGACCTTATCTTCCGTTAAATCGTCGTTGTCGAACCCGCTTTGAAGGGTCGCGTCCAGATAACGGCTGGGCGTGATCATCGTGACGATCTGTACGTTTTCGTTATTATCGATCTCGCTCCTTTTCACTCTCGTCGTAAAGCGGATCGCCGCTTTATTTTCGTCGATCGCGTCGTCGTCGATACGCACGCTTGCGCCGTCCAACATCGAGAAGGTAGCCTCGTCCGCGACCGTGACCGCGTTGACGGTATTTTGCGTTTCGCCCGAACCCGTATCGGCGGTATTCGCCAACAAGCCGAAGGAAAACGCGGTTAAAGATAAAGTTCCTACGCAAAGGATAAGTTTGTTTTTAATCGTCTTAGTCATTCCATTCATCCTCCGCATAATGGTCGTTGTAATCCGGGTTATAGGACGCAGGACTTGCGGTTACAACGTCGTTTGCCAAAACCAAGCGGAGCTCGATCTTCGGCTGTTCATAGTTCCTTTTCATTTTCTGACCTCCTTAAATTTTATTTCTCTTTCGCGGCAAGCGGTCTTGCTCACCGCGAAAGAATGATTTCCAATAATTATCAAAGCTTACGCTTTCGTCCAAACGACTACTTCGCCGTCAACGAAGTGCCACCAATACTCGGTCGTTTCCCATTGTTCCGCGGGGGGCGCGACTTCGCTATACAGATAGTAGCCGCCCTTTGCCAATTCGTCCGCCGTAGGCTTGCCGTCCGTCGGCGTCGAGGTTACGAACATATTCGCTTGAGTGTGATTGGTGAAGCGGCAGCTCGAGCCGAAATCAGCCGTTCCGTCCGTATTGTATCTGTATACCTTGACTTTCGCCGTATACCCTTCCGTTCTTACCCAGAAATATTGACCCATCGTTTGATTGAGGGTGCTTACGACGAGCGTTTCGAGCGCCGAGCAATCGAGGAAGGCATTCGCACCGATATTGCTTCCGCCCGTGCCGTCGCCCGCGTATTTATCGATCACGCCCGGCATAATCACCGTTTGAAGCGCCGTGCATTCCTGGAACGCGCTACCGCCGATCACGAGCACGTTTTCGGAAAGAATCACTTTGGTGATCGTTTTATTTCTCATAAACGCGTTGGCTGCAACGGAAATCACGTTCGCCTCGCCGTTTACCCCGTCGTCGAAGGTATCGGGAACGGTGACGACCGTGCCCGTATGCGTATCCAAAAGACCTTTCACGATATAGCCCGTGAAGTTCTGGATCTTCTCTTCGCCCACGGTGAGGGTGTTTGCAAGCGTGACCGTTCCGTAGGTATACTCGATTCCCTTAGGATCCCAAGCGCCGCAAACCGTACATTTGTCGTTCTCGTCGTAGTCGTGCGGGGGCTGTAAAACGATCTCGCCGCCGTAAACGCCGCCGTTCCATTTCCAAGTGCCGCAAGCCGCGCTTTGATCGTAGTAATACGTGTTGTTGGTGAACATATTTTGTTTCACGAGGTTAACGGTTTCGGGACGGTCGATCCAGTTCTGATAGCGAACGCTCGTTTCCGTTTTTGCTTTGGTCACGTACACGTCGAGTTTTGCCTCGTAGCCCGAGATACGGTCGGTTCTGACGAGGAAGATCTGCGTTGCGTTTGCCCACAATTCGCTTACGACGATCGTCGTTAAGCTCGGGCAATCGAGGAATGAGTTATCCGCAAGCTGATTTATGCTCTTCGAAGCGTTGGAAACCACGCCGGGCATTATCACCGTTTCAAGCGCGGCGCATTGCTGGAAGGCGCTGCTGCCGATCGAATAAACGGTTTCGGGCAGAATTACTTTCGTGATCACGGTGTTGTTGAGGAATGCGTTCTTTTCAACGCCTATCACGGGAAGAGTGCCGTGCACGCCGTCGTTATATTCTTTCAGAACGTTTACCACCGTTCCTTCGAATTCGTCCAAGCCGTTGACGATATAGCCGTTTACTTCCTTACCGTCGCCGTTTTTCGCCGTGCCGTATACGTAGACGATCCCTTGCCCGTCTACCGTTCCGCAACGGGTACACGCGCCGTCCTCGAACACGTGGTCTTCCACGTAATCGATGCTTCCGTCGGCGTTATACACCCATTCCTTGCAGGAGAGCTGTTCGGGATTGCGGGGCAGATAGAACTGCGCACCCGTCAGCATATTGTTGTTGCCCTGCACGAATACGTTGCTTTCGTCCGCGCCGCCGAGCACGAACAGGTTGACCGTTTTCGCGGAATTGTTGTAATCGGTAGCGAACATCTGCACGGATAATCTGAAATCCTTGTTTACGATTACTTCTTTGATATTACTGCTACGGTAGCACGCGTTGTTGAAGCCGAGCTTGGTTTCGCCCGTTTCCGCGTCCTTAGAGCTTTCCCACGTTTTCGTTACGCCCGGCATCGCAAGGAATTCGAGCGACGAGCAATAGGAAAGCGAATCCGAACCGATCAGAGTCACCGAGGTCGGGAGATATAAGCGTTTTATGCTACGCACTTTCGCAAACGCGCCCTTTCCGAGCGCCGTAACGGGCAATTCCCCGTGTTCGCCGTCGTCGTACGTAGAAGCTACGTAGATCGCGCCGTCGGTTACCGCTTCGAGCGCAACGAGATCGATTCCCGAAACGATATAGGAATTGCTCGCTTGGTCGTAGGTATACTGCACCGCAGGGGATTGAGCTTCCCCGCAAACCGTACAAACGCCGTATTTGCCGTCGGTTACGCCCGCGTAAAGGTCGGCTACTACGTCCGCATAGTTATGATCTTCGTAATGGCCTTCCACCACCTTTTCGCGCTCGCACGTTTCGCATTGGAATACGACGGTCGCGGGCGTGGTGCAGGTCGCTACCGTTTCCGAAGTGCCTTCGTCCCAATCGTGCTCTACGGTGATCAGCGTAGGCTCGCTGTCATAATTATCGAAATTATTATAAGCCGAAACAGCCTTCACTTGTACCTTGAAATCTTCGCCTCCGTCGGCTTCCTCCGCAACGGAATAGGTCGTTTCATTCGTAAAAAGCCATTGTCCGTCGTTGATTTTCACCTCGTAGCCTTCCGCGCCGTCTATTGCCGTCCAAGCGAGGGTATCGCAATCGGTCACCGTGACTACGGGCGAGGAAAGCGCGGTCGCCGATGCGTTCAGAACGGTGATCTCACAGCTCGCGCTGACGCTTCCGAGCGTTGCCGTCGCCGTGATCGAACCCACGGCTTTAGCTTGGATATTCGCCCTGTTGCCCTCAAACGTGCAGTCGGCAATATCCGCCAAAGTACCCTCCGTCGCTTCAAACGACCAAGTTACCTGTTCGTCCTCGTAGGCAACGCCGTTTTTCGTGAGCGTAGCTTTCAGCTCGTGCCGTGCGCCGACCAAAAGGTTGATATCCGTTTGATTAAGCGTTACGCCGTAGGAATCCTGCACGACGGAGATCTTCACCGTCTTTTCCGCTTCGCCCGCGGTGATCAATATAAACGCCGTACCGACCGATTTTGCGGTCACTAAACCCGTTGCGTCTACCGTCGCGACCGCTTCGTTCAACGAAGTGAACACGATCGCCGTTCCCGAATTCGACTTAGCTTCGATCTTCAAAACGTCGCCTAATTTCATTTCTTCGTTGACTACGTTTACGTCCAGATCTTTCGAGGTTTGTATTTCGGAAGCTCCGTTGGACGTAGACGGGCTTTCCTCCGTATCGCACGCGCTACAACCGGTGAAAGCGAACAAGGAAGCCGACAACAAAGCAAGCGCCGTAAATTTTAATTTTTTCATAATTTTCTCTCCTTTTTATGCACTCTCTTTACTCATAATGCCGTATTTTGCAAATTTTTCTTCTATTTCCGACATAATTTTCGAATATTCTTCGTCCGAATAATATTGTTTATAATCGGATACTTCCTGATAACGCATAATCACGTATTCTTTATCTACCCGTTCTTGAAGAATCGCCTTTTCCGTAGCCGTTTTACTGCTGCGTTCGATGGCGTTGAAGGCGTTTTCAAGGACGTTTAGCATACGCAAATACGTTGCGCGCGACCAGTTCGAGGCGTTCATCGTTTTGTCGTAAACGCCGACGCATTCCGTTTGCTGCACCGTCGCGGTGATATTCGCCTGCTGACGGATGATTTCGTAAAACTCTTTCATATACGAAGCCGCGTCTTTATAATAATAGGTCATAAAGCGATTGACCAGCTCTTCCGTTTCGTAAGAAGAGTTCCAAAGCGCTTTCGAATGGAGATAGTATCTTAACGCGCCGAAAGGATTGGTAACGTTTTTACCGCCCGTCGAGATATAATAATCCAAGCCGACTTCGTCCAACAGCGGAACGGAATTCACCATCGAATCCCAGTTATTGAAATACGCAAGCACGTCCGAATAGTCCTGATTATAAAGGTAGGTGGACAAGTGATCGGTACAAGCCGCCCAGCCCTTAAAGCGTTCGGTGTAGACCTCGTTTGTCTCGCAAGCGTCCTCGCCGAAGGGGTGGGAATAGCAAGCGTCGATCGTGGCGTAGCACATTCCGACGTTGGGACGGCAAACCACCGTTTCGTCGATCGGCGAATAGCTTCCGTCTTCGTTTTGCTTTACGGGCGGCTGCTCGTAGGCGTAATAAGCGAGTCCGTAGATCGTGATATCTCTGTCCGGATTCCATTGCTTGATCCCGTCCGCTACTTTATTGACGAACTGCACGAAGATACCGCCGCCACCGCCGTACTTGCTGTACGAAGCCGAACAATCGGCGCAATCGCAGCTCGAACGGAGATCCGAACCGCCGATCATTGCGTAGATCGCGTTCGGCGAGCTTTCCAACTTCGTGATCATTCGCTTGATGTATTCTTGCGTCATTTCCTCGTTGGAATAGCAAAGCTGGTCGTTGCCGTACCAATCTGGATGCTCCGCTTGATAGGTCGCAGGAGGCAAGATAACGAACGTGGTATGCGTCCACGAGCTGATCGCGTACAAGCTCCCGTTGAAGCCGATACCGCCCGTACCGCTCGCATACATATACATACGCGCCGCTTCCTGTATGGCGTTGGGATTATACTTTAAGCCCAACGTTTCCGTCGCCAAGACCACGGGGCCTTTTACGGCGGGGACGTACTCGTACTCAAAATCGTATAAAGGCAAGCTGGCGTGCGGCTCGTAGTAAACGTAGTCGTTCGCGAACGCTTCGAAGGCGATCTCGTATTCGAGGAATTTATACACCGAGAAAAGCGTACCGTAATCGCGCGCGCCCGCCATATACACCGTGCGGTCTTTGGTGTGGATACTGGGTCCCGTTTCGCCCATCGTATCGTAATCGATCGTAATATCCGTCTGTGCTTTTAAAAGCGTGGTGTTGCCAACAGAAAGATAGGATTTGGAATTATCGTGTACGAGTCCCGCGTCCGTAATGATATTCAATCGGCAATTGGTGGATTCTTCCAAAAAATCGCGAAGCTCTTCCGCCGCGTAGCCTTCCACGTAGGTCGCCTGCGCGGGAATGACGATTTTGTAATCGCTTTTCCCGTTTTCGACGAGGCTGATCTCCTCGCCTCCGCTTTGCGCTACGGCAAAAGAAGCGGGTTCGACGTTGGTCTTTGCTCTACCGCTCTGATTATCCGAGGAATCGCACCCGACGGCAAACAACAGCGTCGTTGCCAAAATAACTGAAAATATTTTTTTCATATCTCGCTCCTCCTTATTTTGCTACGATCGTAAATTCTTTCACCGCTTCGTTGCCCGAATCGTCCATCGCCACGTAACGCAACACGTACGTTCCCGCTTTGGTAAAGGTATATTTATATTCGTCTTTGCCGCTGATCAATTTGCGAACGCCGCTGGGATTGGTGATATACGCGTAAACCGTAATTTTCTCCAGCGCAGACGAATCGTCCGTTGCCGTTGCTTTGGGAAGGGTGACAGTTTTTCCGACCCCGACTCTCGTCGGTACTTTTCCGACTTGCAGCACGGGATTCACGAAATCTTTGGCGACTATGTTGACTTGTCTTCTGACCGACGTGCCGCCAGCGTCCTTCGCCGTATAATATAACGTATACGAACCCGCTTCCTCGAAAACGAACGACGAATTTTTTTCCAACTTTTGCGAAACGAGAATATAATTGCCGCCCTTCTGAATGGAAACGAAGACGTCGCAATATTCTCCGTCGAGCACGTCGAACGCGCGCAGTTTTGCAAATTCATACTTCTCGTTTACGTAAACGTTGGCAGAACCGCTGATCGAATCGTTTGCGCCGATCAGCACGGGACCCGTCGTATCCTTCGCCGTCTGCATCATCACTTGACCGCCGATCGAATCGATTTCCAGCTCGCTGCTGCCCGTAATGCCCGCGCACTCGAAGGTAACGTAGACGCGACCGCTCGTGAAGCCTGTGAACGCCTCGCCTTGGCTGTTGCCCGTCAATTTGACGAGAACGTTGCCGTCCGCATCTAAAAGATCCAACGTTTCGGGATCGTACGAATACCCGAAGTTAAAACGCTTCGTTCCGCCGAATTCGGTATCGTAACGAGCGACGAATTTACCGTTCACGTATAACCCGACGTTTTCTTTCCCGCCCCACGTATACCGTTCCAACGTAAGCTCTATCTCCTCGTTTGCGCTTTCGCTATCGGAGAGCCGCACGCGGACTTGCTCGAAGTTATTGTACGAAGAAAGCGTTTCGCCGTTCTCCCCTACTTTTTTCATCGTGATGGAGAAGGTCAGATTCAGCATATCCTGCGGAAGCGCCGTGAGGAATTGCGCCGAAGCCGTTTCCTGCGACCCGTCCGCCGTCAAACGGTACGCCTTATTGGAATAGCCCTTTGCAAAGCCGTCTACCCAGAAATAATTATCCACTAAGGGCAACGGCGTTTCGCTATTGCTTTCCGCCGCGGGATCGTTGACTTGGATCTCCACTTCGTAAACGGCGTCGTATGCTTCTCCCGCCAAGCTCTTTGCGACGTATTTCACGGTATGCGTGCCCGCCGTTTGCGGCGTATACGTAAGGGTATCCGTGACGTCGAGCTCGTCGAAATATACTTCTACGGGTACGAAAATAGTCATCTCGTCTTTATGCGCCGTCGCGCTCACTCTCGGCAAGCTTACCTCTCTCCCCACGAGATTGACCTTGGAGAAATTGGGGAGCTCCATAACGGGGATAAACCCGTCGGAAACCGAGATCACCTTTTCGAACGTTCCGACGTTTCCGATTTGGTCGGTCGCCGTGTACGTCACGACGTAGTCGCCGCTTTGCGTAGGATAAAAATAATCTTCTTTCCCGAAATTATATACGGGGATTTCCGCCTCGCCGAACTTTACCGTTCTGGCGACCGAAATATTTCCGATACCGCCTGCGGTGCTCCCTTCGTATAAGCTGATCTTTTGCCCGACCGTCGCTTCGGAAACGATCTCCTCGCTGATCAAATAGATCGGCGCGTCGTATTCCGTTCCCGCTTCCACGTATACCGTTTTCGAGCCCGTGATATACGCGTTGCTCGCCGTGTATACGATCGCGTAACGACCCGCTTTCGTCGACGTAAATCTTCCGTTCTTCAACAGCGTGGGCGCTCCGTCCGGATCGTAGATCGCCACGTTTACCGAACTCATTTTAAAGCCGTAATTATCGTAAGCCGTCGCTTCGAAAACGGGATATTCTCTGCCTACCGTTGCTTTGGGCAAGGAATTTTCGCTGTAACCGAACGTATCCACGTTGATTTTAACGTCTTTCGAAACGGCGTTCCCGTCGCCCGAGAGATCCGTCCCGCCGATCGACATAAAGATCAGCGAGGATTCGTTTGCCGATCTGGGTACGACGCTCACTTCCATATATACTTGGTTGGTCGTGAACCCTTCCCAAACGTATTCCTGCTCGACCATCGTGGGATCGTCGTAGTCCAATATGAGCTTGGGCGCAAGCGCGCGCTCGGGATACGTAATGCCGTACAAGCCCTTCTCCTGCGCAACGTAGCTTAATTGAAAGGCGTTGGAGGCGGTGGGCATCCCCGAAGGCTTCCCTGCCAAGGAGGAATAAATTTGCGGTCCGAAGGCGTTCGGTTCGCCGCTCACCATACCGTACGGCGTATACATATCGTTGACGGAAGTCGTTACGCGCGTCGTGTAAACGTCCTGATCCGCCGCGTTTATGTATACGTAGTTGTTTTCGTCGTGGATATCGATGAGCTTGATCTCCACTGCTTGTATCAAACGGGTCGCCGCCGTACCGACGTCGGCTGTCGTCAGCCATTCGGGCATATCGGTGATAAAGCTGATAAACTCGTCGTATTTCGTCGTCGTACTGAGATCGATAACGCCGTTATAGCGGAAGCTCCCGCCCGTGCTGTCGAAATCCACCTTAACGCCGTTAAAATAATCGTAATCGCACCAGCTGCCGACCGTTACGTTTTGCGTAAACGTACAGCCGCCCAGATCGGTAAACAGCGTGGTATAGTCGCCCGCGACGACGGAAAAGGTTTTCATTTCCGAATATTCCTGCCCGCCGATCGTCGTGTAGTATTTTAATTTATATTCGCCGTAAACGTCGAGTTTCGCTTCGTGATAGCTCGTTCGTCTGCCGTCGGGATAGATAAGGACGTGCTCTACCGCTTGTTCCGAGCCGTCTACGATTGCTTTGCCGTAGGGAACGGAAAAGTTTTCGTTCAGCAAATACGAATTTTCGAACTGCTCGATCTGAATACTTACGGTTTCGTCCGCGTCGCTCGGAAAGATATCCACCGCCGCCGTAGCGACGATTGCCGATAATCCGAGCAAGCCGAAAGAAATCCAAGCTTTTTTCTTCATAAATATCTCCTTTTTTTATTTTTTGCGGGATACGTATCCGCCGATCAACCCTTTAAACCGCCCATCGTCAGATTTCCCATAATCTTATTTCTGAAAATAACGAACACGATCAGAACGGGGAGGGTCGCCAAAAAGCTGACTGCCATCAGAATAGGCTTTGAAGCTGCGCGGTTGCCTCTCTGGAACCAGTACAACGCATACGCGATCGTCGGATTCTGAGACCAGAAGATCATAGGCGTATAATAATCGTTCCAATAGTTGATGAAAAGCAATACGAATACCGCCGAGATCGCTGATTTTCCGAGAGGGAGCATAATCTGGAAAAAGATCTGGAAATGCCCCGCGCCGTCGAGCTGCGCCGCTTCTGCGTACGTCCACGAGATGCTTTTATACGTGCTGTAAAATACGAGGAAATAGATACCCGTATACTGACACTTCATAATGCAAAGTTCCAACAGATTGATATCGTTGACGCCGCCGAAAAAGAATTTGGCAAGCTGCATTTCCGAAGGTAAGTTCCCGACGATGGGGATCAGCATTACGATAACCGCCGTGGTGTAGATCACTTTATTCAATTTAAAGCGGTATTTCGCGCAAGCGTATCCCGTCATCAAACAGGTCGCCACGTGGAAGAAGGATTGCGATAACGCATAGAGAAGCGAATTGAGAAACAGCTCTTCGAGATAATACGTATGCATCATCTTCGACACTTTGAAAATATCGAACGCCGTGATATAATTATCGAAACGCCAACCGAAATTGTTGTTTACCGCCGTCGATTGCGGCAAGCCGAAAATATTGTTCTTGAAGTCCATCTGATGCTTTAAGGAGGACAACAGCCCCCAGCCCAACAAAAAGAGCATTAGGAAACAATATACGCCGATCACGACCAATGAAATAATCGCAAAAACGTCTAACTTAAAAGTTTTTTTCTTTTTTACCTTAGCCATTTTTTTACTCCTCACTCGGTCCGTATTTTTCCATTAAGAATTTGACCAGCAACGTCAACGGCGCAACCACGATGGTGAAGAGGAATCCCCCTGCCGCCGCTTCGGGGTACGCGCTTTCTCCGCCCGGCGTTTCGCCGTTCCCCGCGACCAAACAGAAGAAGTAATGCCCCAGCGTGATCGTGCAGGGCGCGCTTCCTCCGTCGCCGAAGAAGGAGAAGAAGTAGCCGTAATTCGTAAAGAACCCTGCGAACGCAACGACCGTATACGTCGTAATCGTCGGGAAAATGGCGGGAATGACGATATGAATAAACTCCTGGAAGAAATTCATATTTTCCAATCTGCCGTATTCGACAACATCCTCGGAAATACCGCTCATCGCCCCCAAATATACGACCATACCGCCCGCAAATCCCAGCCAACAGCCGAAAATGAGCACCGTTTTAAATCCGTACATCGTTTCGGGGTTTCGCCCGTCGAGCAGATCTAATCCCGGCGAATTGAATATCTCGGGTATGCCGTATTGCAGGAAGTAACGCCCCAACAAGACGAATACGATAGACGGAACTACGCTGGGCAAAAACAGGATCACTTTGAAAAATCCCGCGCCCGGCAAGTTCTTCCAAACGCAATACGCCACGAAAACGTTCAACGGAAGCATCAGGAGCTGAACGAGAAATTGAATTCCCGAACGCCGCATTTCGTCCAACAAGCCCGTGCCTTCTATCCATAACTTATCCCAAACTTTACCGATTTCCGTCAAGCCGCTGAAATAGAATTCGCTCTTATTGACGTCGTAGGATTGAAACGCCAACAATATGGAATTGATGTTTTTGCCTATGTAGAAAATGGCAAATTGAACGAGCGGGAAAACGAGAAACAACGTCAAAAATATAGTTTCGTTCTTTTTCACCGAGGATAAGCTCTTCTTCTTTTTTGGTTTATCCCCGCCGAAAAGCTTTACCTTTATCCCATATATCCACCATTTAAAACGGCGCATTAAACCTTGTTCGTAATCTTTGTTTTTCATCGCTTAGCCTCTTAATAATCCTGATAGCCCCACTTATCCGCCGGCCAAGACTTTTGCATTGCGGCAAAAGCTTCGTTCACCGTCGTGCCGGGAGCGCCTTTAAACAAGTCGATCGCTTCTTTATAATTTACGCCGTTTACCGTAGCTTCGAAGATCCAAGTGTCAAACGAGGTGGGATTGGAAATTCTTGCAGGGGCGGTAGGTTGCGTAACGACGATCTCTGCGCCCGAACAGCCTTCTACTTTCGCGTCTTCGTAAACGTATTCGTAGATAGATTTCGTGAATTTAGTGAAGGTCGCGTATTCTTCTTGCGTAGGCGCGAAATCGTAAGGTCGCAAGCAACCCGTATTTTTGGTAAATTCCACGAGCTGAGAACGGCTATGCGAGAATTGAATAAACATCTTCGCGATCTCCGTATTTTCCCCGAACGCGCTGATCCATTCGAATTGCTGACTCGTCGAAGCCGACAACACTCTGGTGGTGTTTTTCTGATCGGCAATCCCCTCTACGCCCTCGAATCTGGGAATGGGCATCAAACGGAAATCTCTTTGACCGTACGCGTCGGCGGGGTTATCGGACATCGAGTCGAATACCTCGCGGGCTTCTTCTTCCCACCAACCGCCTTCCATAAGCATCGCAACGCGCTTATCCGTGTTTTTCGACCAAACAAATTCTTGCTCTGCTTCCAAGTGGTCGTTCTTGAACGCGTCCGAAGAATAATATTTCGAGTCGCTCATAATATCGTACATCGCTTTGATCGCCGCTTTCTTACCCTCTTGCTGTTGAAGAAGGTACGCGTTCGATTGATTGATCGGACCGAGCTCGTCGTCCACGCCCTTAAACGAGAAATTCAATCCGTAATCGTTTTTGCCTTCGTAGTTCGCCCAAATGGAATTGAACGCGATCCTTCTTTGATAGTTCATCTGTCCCGACCACGTGAACGGCACGACCGAGCCGCCCGAGGACTGCACCATATAATCCATAAGATCGACGAAATCGTTCCACGTGTTCGCGAAACCGTCGTCGTAAGTTCCCTTCACGCCGTCGGGTCCCGTAGAACAATTCCCGCTTTCGATATCCGCAAACGTCGCCCCGAAATTGCCTTGCGCGTCCACGAAATATCCGTTTTCGTTGAACAGATCCGCGTCGTATACGATACCGCCGATCGCAAGCACCATCGGCATACGGTAATACTTCGCCGCTTGATCGGTACCGTAGTTATAATTATAAATCACGTCGATATAGTCCTCGTCGTAGAGGGTGTCCACGATGGATTGCGTTGCGGGCTTACCCGTATCTTTCGCAAAATTACCGTCCTCGTCGTAGATCTTTTCCGTGACCGTTTCCGTCATATCCACGACGTACCCTTGCTTTTCAAACGCCGTACCCGCAAATCCGCTGATATAATAAATATCGTAAGGAAGATCTTTAAACGTATTCGTCAAAACGGTTTCTCCAAATTCGTCGAGCTGATGCTCCAAATGCACTTGAACGCCGATCTTGCCGTTGCCGAAATCGTAATCTTTATAATACTCTTCGAAGTTCTTGGCGATATTTATAAGCCACGTACGCCCGTAGCCAGATTCCTCGTTCGCGATATAGAGCTGCGCTTTCGAGTTATCGACCTTTTTTCCGACGTCGCGACTGCAAGCCGTCAACAGCGAAGAAGCCGTCAGAGCCGCAAGCACCAAGCTGATCATTTTTCGTGTGTTTTTTCTCATTTTCTTTACCTCTACTTTTTATTATTTTTTTATTATCTACATACGGGAAGCCCGTATCATATTCTTATATCGTTCGTCTTATAAAGCGTTTTTTGGAATTCAGTTTCGGAAGAAATGCATCGTGCCGTTCGTCCGCAAAAATTCGAGCGCCGACGCGGAATCGGACAAAACGCTCTCCGCTACGTCCGTTCCTTCCGTCGCCGTGCGGCTATTGGCGTAGAACCAGCCCTGCGCGTTTTCGAATACGACGCTTTCTAAGCGTAAGCTGTCCGTGATCGCGTTCGAGCCGAAGTAGGTTACCGCCGCGGGGATCGTTAAAGTTTCCAGATTGTTGCATTTACTGAACGCACGCGTTTCGATACGCGTCACCGACGACGGAAGCCCGACCGAAACGAGGTTTACGTTGTTATAAAAAGCGTAATTTTTGATTCTCGTAATCCCTTCGGGAAGATTCAACGTCGTTTCCTCCCCCAAATACCCCACGAAATATTTGTCCGCGCCTTTCGTAAAGGTGACGTATCCGTTCTCGGCAATATCCAAGCCGCTCGGCTCGGTTAAAGATTTATGTTCCGTTAAACAATAGGATCTTGCGCCGCTGTCGTCGTTGCCGCTGTAAATATTGAAGGAGGATTCGTTATAGATCTCGACCAGACGGTAGGTATAGAAGAACACCATTTTTCCCATCGTTTTCAAGCTTTTGGGCAATTTCACGCACAACAGATAATTGCAGTCCTGAAAAGCGTTCTGATCGATCTGCTCCACGGAATCCCCTATATTCGCCCACAGAAGCTTTCGACAGGCTTTAAACGCGCCCTCGCCTATTTTTTCCACGCCGTCGGAAACGACCAAGCTCGTGATCGCTTTGCCCGTAAACGCGTCGTAGCGGATCTCTTTAACGGGTAAGCCCTTATATTCGGCGGGAATCACTAACGCCTCGTCCGTACAAGTTCCCATACCCGTTACCACGTAATAGCTTTTGTCTTTGCTTAAAACGTAGGACAGACCTTGACTGCCTTCGACCGTTTCGTCGACTTTCGGAGGAGCGGATTCCGAAACGTTCCCGCACGAGGTCAAGCTCGGCGAAACGCAAACGAAACAAACGCATAACAAGATGAGCGCAAACAGTCGTTTGAGTTTTTTCATTTTTACCTCCTTACCTTTTTACTAAATACTTCCTTTTAATTATCTCATAAAATTTTTATTTGTCAAGAACGTCTTTTGATTTTTCGCTCTAACATTTTTTGGCAAGCTTTTGCGGCTTAGACTTAATGAAAATATTCGGTGAGGTATTCTTTGGTATTTCCCACCATTTTATCGAACAGTTCTCTCGCCTGACAAAGAGGCAACCGCATTTGCGGATCGTTCGCGAACACCGCAAACGCCTTTTCGAGATCGCGTGCCGCCGCCGCTTGATCGAGCGCCTCCTGTTCCCCTACGATACGCGCTATCAACGAATAAATTTCCGTGGGGATATTCCCCGCAACCAAAGGTTTTACCTCGTTGGCTCTGAACGAAGCGTTCGTTTCCACGACCGCGCCGAGCGGAAGATTGGGAATTTGTCCTACGTTGGGCAAATTTACGTTCGTCGTCATATCGTGCAAGCCGAGCAAAGCGCGGATCTGGTTTACGCCGTCCTCGCCCGTTTCGCGGAGCGTGACGGTTTCTTCGCCGCTTCTGAATTTCTCGCTACATTCCAAACGCTCTTTTAAATCTTTTTTTCTCCAATCGACCGTGGTGAGCGCGAACTTCCAAAACTCCACGCATTCCCTGTCGTTTAAATACCAGTTGGCGGGGCAGAATTCGGCAAGGTGACGATCCCCCGCCGCCGCAATATAGCCGTAACGCTTAAAAAGATCCATTTTAACGCGTTCCGCTTTGCGCCAACAGCTGTTGAGCCAATTTTCGTCGAAGCGTTCCTCGTAACCCGTCTGGTAATATTTATCGACGAATTGCCCGTAAACCTCAAACAAATCGATATTGCGGTAATAGGCGGAAGTCAGCCACGTGAAATGATTGACACCTACCACGTTTACTTTGATATCCTCGCGCTTTACGCCTTCGACTCCGTACAGCTTATCTAAAATCTTGATCAACAAAGATTGCGTGCCGAACACCTCGTGACAGCAACCGAACGCTTTGATCTGCGGGAACACGCGATACAGCGTTTTTACGCACATCGTCATAGGATTCGTATAATTGATCACCCACGCGTCGGGACAAACCTCTTTTACGGCAAGTCCGATCTTTTCGATCATAGGGATCGTGCGAAGCGCGCGAATGATCCCGCCGACGCCGACGGTATCGCCTACCGCCTGATAAATGCCGTATTGCTCGGGCAAATGCACGTCGGAAGCCATCTCGTCGAACGTGCCCGGCAAAATGGAGATCACGACGAAATTCGCGCCTTTGAGCGCGCTTTCCAACGTTTCGGCGACCTCGTATTCCCAATGGGATTTCGCGCCCTCGGCGAGGTTATATTTTTCGCCGATGATCTTGTTATGCTCCGCCGCTTCCCGATCGATATCGTATAAACTTACGACGCCGCTCACGTCCTCGCAAGCGACCAGATCGCTCATAAGTCCCCAAGCCCAACCTCTCGAACCGCCGCCTATGTATGCAATTTTTACGTCCTTTACCTTATTTCCGATATACTTCACAAAAAAATCCTCCACGTATATGAAATTCTTTTTCTATATTATAACACACCTTTTTCACGATTTCTATAAATAGATTGTCAATCCTCGATTTTTTTATCGAAATCTTGCGGTGTTTTCCCGCACCCTGAGCCTACGAATATTTTATCACGTTTTGCTTCAATTTTTCTATAAAATACTTGCTTTCTTTCAAAAATTATGTTAAAATATTGCTACTATGAAAAATGAACTTATCAATACGGTCAACGCTTCGAAGGTTTATATTTTCGACAGGAATATCTATTTTGAAAAAAGATCCTCCGTGTCGAATATGACGGAGCTACATTATCATCACCATTATGAAATTTATTATTTGCTTTCGGGACAACAAAATTATTTCATCGAGGATTCCTATTACGCAATGAAAAAAGGAGATTGCGCGTTGATCCCGAAAGGCACTATTCATAAAACGACGAACGGTATGGGCGGGCTACGAATCCTTTTAAACTTCAACGATAAATTCTTGAATCAATACCTTTCCCATCGCGCCGTTAAAATGCTTCTGAAAACGTTTGAAACGCGGATCGTCAGACCGACGGCGGAAAAGGCGAAGGTTCTTATCCCCTATTTCGAAAAGATCAACGAAGCCTCTAACAATCAAGACAACGACGGCTTGTTTTTATATCTTTTGAAACTGCTCGTCACGTTGCAGGATTGTCCTACCGTCGAATATAAATCCGATCAAGCGCATCCGCCGCTCATTCACAAGATCACCGAATACACGCAAAAAAACTACGATAAAATAACAAATCTGGACGACGTGGCAAACGCGCTGTACGTATCCAAATATCATATTTGCCACTTATTTACCAAGCATTTCGATCTGCCGTTCAACAAATATTTAACGAAAGTACGCTTAAAAAACGCGGAAGAAAAATTATTGACCACGAATTTGAACGTTTCGGAGATCGCGGAAAGCTGCGGATTCGATACAACGACGTATTTTTGCTACGTATTCAAAAAAGAATTCGGTATCTCCCCTTTAAAATATAGAAATCTATTTAAATAAATCAAAGAAAAATCACGATTGCCGCGTGTTGCAATCGTGATTTTCTTTATCTTTATTCTTCGGTTAAATACGCCTTAGCTCCCAGCCAATATTCGAGGCTTTCCACCGGGGCGTTATCCAACTCCCAAAACTGCGTCATCATTCTTTCTTTGACGGGTTTTTCCGCTTTCTTTTTAAGGTAGGCAACAAACGCTTCTTCGGAAAGTCCGTTTACGGGGCGGAATTTTTGCGAATGAAGATAGCCTTTTATAAACCGTGCCATCGCCACCGTGGACGGTTCGTTTTCGTCAAGTCCCGTCAAGTTCAAGCCGCAAACGAGTAAACTTCCCTCTCCTATCTTCAATTCAAACAAATAGGAAAAATCGCGCAGCGTATACTCGTATTGCAATTCGGATAAATTGAAATATTCTTTGTCGGGATCGAAGCGGTCGCGCGCGCATTTATCGCTTCCCGAAATCAAGGATCGCACTTTCGCGGGGAAATCGTCCAGATTGATCTTGTCGCAATCTTCGGTAATCTTGGCGTAGTTGAAATCGTAGTACGCGTCGGTAGTAAAGCCGAATTCGTTTAAAAGCACTTCGTCGCAAAGTCCGCCGCAATTCGTACCTCTGTCCCAGATGACGGGTTTGAAACGGTTCCACGTGGCGTTAAACGCATACTTCGGATTGGGCATTTTTTTATCGAGCAGATGCCGCGTCCAAGCGCTTCGATATACAAGACAGACCTTTTTCCCCTCTTTCAGAAGGCGCAACGCCGCGTCGATATCGTCCGTGATCGCCACGTCGCCTTTGCGATAATTGCAAAAATCCGAATACGAACCTTCTTCACGTTTGGGATACAGCCACACCTTCCATTGATTTTCCGCAAACACGCCGTTTTCGTTTTTCAGCGAAGCGGTCAAAACGCACTTTTCGGGAATTTCAAGCTTCGGCAAGAAAATCTTTATCTTACAAATCGCATAGCTACCCTTTTTCTTCACAGGGATTGCGTGAAGTTTCCCCGAAGCGTATACTTTTCCGCTCGTTCCCGCAAAGGCATATTCGAAATCGGCGAATTCGTCCTTCTTTTGCCCGTAGTTGGAAAGCAGAAAAGGCACGGTCCACACGCCTTCGGATACGTAGATCCTTTCGTTGATATCCGCAAGCAGAACTTCGTCGCCGTTGAATTTTTGAAAGGCTTCCGCCGTAACGTAATTTTCCTCGTCGAAGCAATCCACGATCCCATTGGAATTTTCATATAAATGCGTATCCGCGAATTGCAAACAATGGAAGCCGCCGATCAACCTGCTCATACGCATTTTTTCAAACGCAGTCTTCCAACATTCGTATTGAAAAAGCTTGCTCGCCTTGTACATATCTTCATAACGGTCGGTCATTCCCTTCGCTTCGATGAGTTTGAGCTCCTCGTCTATCCACCAAGGCTCTGCCGTTTTGTAGTTTTTAAATTTTTCTTTGAGCTTTTTGAAATCGCTGAGCGCCACGTAGTGGCAAACCTCGTGCGCAAGCAACGGAACGTCGAACGTGAACGACTTCGTCGCTACGGAATTAACGCCTTCCCTTTCCGTTTCCGAACCGTCCGCACAGCCGCAAACGAGCAGATTGTCCGTATTTTCGTACATATCCGAGTGTTTGCCAAAAGGGAAATAATAGCTCATATGCTGTACGTCGATATCCACGTTATCTCTGCCGTGCGCGCCCCAAGCCGCCGTATCGATAAACAATCTCGTATCGTCTATCGATTTGATCAGCCGCCCGATCTCTTTTACACGCTCGTTATCTTCCAGCCATTTTATCTCGTTGCCGATACAATAGACCGCAAGAGAAGGATGATTATACAGCGAATCGACGAGCCGTTTAAGAAATTCGTCGCTGACGAACTCGTTTCTCGCTTTGAGCATTTCTTCCTGATTGTTATACGCCGCGTTCGGATCGCGCATTTCCATATGGATCAATATCCCCTCCTCGTCTGCGACCTGAAAGAACAACTCGGAAGGAATAGTGGAATGAAAACGGATAAAATTGAATCCGTACCGCTTCGCCTGCCTGATATTTTTCCGATAAAATTCCGCTTCGGGAAGGTTACAGGTATTGATATGGTCGTGGCATTTCTCCCCTCGTATGTAGCCGCGAATAAAAATAGGCTCGCCGTTCAAGCATACGTTCTTTCCTTGGGTGGAAATCGAACGGATACCGAACGTGCCGTTCGCGGTTTCCACTCCGTCCGCATTTTCCGTTTCAAGAGTATACGCATACAACGACGGCGCGTATACGCTCCACAATTTGGGATTTTCCAGTTTCATATCCGCCGTGAATTCGCCGCCGCCGACCGCGTACGAAAAATCCCATTTCCGTTCCGTGCCTTGTTCTTCCACGTGAAAGCGCAAGCTTTTTATCGTTTTCGCCGAGGAAACCGTAAGCCGTACGTTTCCTGCGCAATCGTTACTGTTGATTTTTATAACCGTTCCTTGTTCCGTAATCATAAAAACTCTCCTTTTTTCCTAAATAAACTCTTTTCGTATCCTTTCCCAAACGATATCCTCGCACCAATAATGCCCTTTCGGCGATACCGTTAATCGGCAATTAGCTTCCGCGCCGACCCGCTTATAAATTTCTTTGACCGTTTCAAAGCTTTTCTTTACGCCGTCTATGGGAAAGATGGGGTCTTCTTTTCCCGCGATCGGGAGCAATTTTCTCGGCGCGATCAAGCAAGCGAGGTCTTCCATTTCAAAATACTCGTAAGCGCCGGGAATAAAATTGCAGGCGCAATGGACTACGTTCATAATCGAATCTTTATAGTTGCAAAAGGCGTATCCCGGGGCGACTGCTTTGATTCGTTCGTCAAAGCAACCCGCATAAAACGACGTAGTACCACCTCCCGAACCGCCCGTGATCGCAATTTTTTCCGTATCGCATTCGGGGAATGTTGACAAACAGTCTATCGCACGTTTTATATCCCAAACGCGTTCGCCCACGAGCGTTCTGCCGAGCTCCATTGCGCGGAGCGCCGTAAATAAACAGATTTGATTGGGATAGGTACGATTGCTTTGCTTGGATTTTCGTTCCCCCATTCCTCTTTGTTCGATCGCCAACGCGATATAGCCGCACTGCACCGCTTGCAAGGCGAGCGAGTTTCTGGGCTGGGAATTTTTATCCCGCTCGAACTTTATCTCCCCGATACAGAGATGAAATCCCGTTGAATGACCTTGCAAAACGATCGCGACGGGATATTTTTTCTTGCCCGTATTCGGAATTAAAAGATAGCACGGTACGGTCGCGCCCGACTCGCTTTCGAACGTAAAACGGATCTGCGTATAGCCGTCCTTTTCTTCTTTTCCCTCGATATCGATATTGAGAGGGCAACCTTTCGCGTTTTCTTGAATCTGATCGAGCCCCGTCAGTTCGATAAATTTGGCTTTGACAGAACGCTTCCAGTCCTCGTAGTCGCAATCGCTTCGATACGCGAGCTTTTGCCGCGTTTTTTGCACCAGCAAATCGTGACATAAATCGCCGTTTACTTTCATAAGTCCCTTCCTCACGACAGCTCTTTGCCTATTTCCGACCAAACGATCTCCTCGCACCACCAATGCCCTTTGGGCGTTACTGCCAGACGACAATTTTCTTCCGCGCCGACGCGTTTATAAATTGCCTTCACCGTTTCAAAGCTTTTCTTCACGCCTTCGATCGGGAAGAGCTTATCTTCTTTCCCTGCGATTACAAGGAATTTTCTCGGTGCGAGTAAACAAGCAAGATCGTGCATTTCAAAATATTCGTAAGCGCGCGGAATATAATTGCAATTACAATGATAAACGTCCATAATGGAGCTTTTATAACTGCAAAAAGCGCAACTGGGCGCAACGAGCTTTATTCGCTCGTCTATGCAACCTGCGTAAAAAGCCGTCGTACCTCCCCCCGAATTACCTGTGAGCAAAATTTTATCGGTATCGCATTCGGGGAACACGGACAAGCAGTCTATTGCACGCGTTATATCCCAAACTCGTTCCCCTACGAGCGTTCTGCCGAGCCCGATCGCGCGGAGCGCCGTGAAGAAACAGAGTTGCCCGTCGTCGAGCCGCATTTTCTCTTGAGAAGAGCGCTCGCCCAACGCCCTTTGTTCGAGCGCCAACGCGATATAACCGTTTTTGACCGCTTGCCGAGCAAGGGCGCTGCAAGCCGCGAAAGTTTGGTCGTTTTCTTTTAAATCGTCGATAGATTTCTGGAAAAACGCCGTGTG
Organism: Clostridia bacterium; assembly: GCA_017471945.1. GTDB lineage: Bacteria > Bacillota > Clostridia > Christensenellales > Borkfalkiaceae > Scatosoma. The sequence goes on from JAFURH010000011.1 coordinate 25,785, forward strand.
CCGCTCCAAAGTGATCGCGACGGGATATTTTTTCTTGCCCGTATTTGGAATCAGAAGATAGCACGGGACAACCGCGCCCGGCTCGCTTTCGAAAGTAAAACGGATCTGCGTATAACCGTCCTTTTCTTCTTTTTCCTCGATATCGATATTGAGAGGACAACCTTTCGCATTTTCTTGGATTTGGTCGAGTCCCGTCAATTGGATAAATTTCGCTTTGACCGAAGCTTTCCATTCCTCGTAGTCGCAACCGCTTCGATACGCGAGCTTTTGCCTCGTTTTTTGCACCAACAAATCGTGGCATAAATCGCCGTGTACTTTCATAGTTTACCTCCTCAAGATAACTCTTTGCCGATTTCCGACCAAACGATATCCTCGCACCACCAATGCCCTTTGGGCGTTTGCACCAGACGACAATTTTCTTCCGCCCCGACCCGTTTATAAATTTCCTTCACCGTTTCAAAGCTTTTCTTCACGCCTTCGATGGGGAAGATAGGGTCTTCTTTGCCCGCGATCGGAAGAAATTTTCTCGGCGCAATCATACAAGCGAGATCTTCCATTTCAAAATATCCGTAAGCGCCGGGAATATAGTTACACGTACAATGCACGACGTCCATAATCGAAGTCGCGTAGCCGCAAAAAGCGCAACTGGGCGCAACGAGCTTTATCCGCTCGTCTATACAGCCCGCGTAAAACGAAGTCGTCCCCCCGCCCGAATTGCCCGTGATTAAAATTTTATCGGTATCGCATTCGGGAAATTCCGACAAGCAATCTATTGCACGCATTACGTCCAAAATACGTTCGCCGATAAGCGTTCTACCAAGTCCGAGTGCGCGGAGCGCCGTAAAAAAGCAAATTTGATTGGGATACTTACGCATTTTTGCCGTCGAAGTACGTTCTCCCATCGCTCTTTGTTCGATCGCCAACGCAACGTAACCGTTTCTTGCCGCTTGCACCGCAAACGCGCCTCGGGGCTGATAAGCTTCGTCGCGTTTCAAACGAATCTCCCCGATAGAGCCGTACATACCGCCTAAATAATGTCCTTGCAAGGTAATCGCGACGGGGTATTTTTTCTTGCCCGTATTTGGGATCAGAAGATAGCACGGCACGGTCGCGCCCGGCTCGCTTTCGAAAGTAAAACGGATCTGCATATAGCCGTTCTTTTCTTCTTTTCGCTCGATATCGATATTGAGAGGACAGTCTTTTGCGCTTTCCAGAATTTTATCAACCCCCGTCAATTCGATAAATTTCTCTTTAATCGAACGCTTCCAGTCCTCGTAGTTGCAATCGTTTCGATAAGCGAGCTTTCGTCGCGTTTTTTGCACCAGCAAATCGTGACATAAATCGCCGTTTACTTTCATAGTTTTCTCCTTATTGCTTTAAAATTTCCACTCGACCTTTCGGCAACGTTATTTCAAAAATTTCCCCTTTTTTCGCTTTGATTGCGCTCGTTTTTCCCTTTTCGATCGCGTACAAAATATCCGAATCGAAATTATTCAAAATTTTTACGTTCGTGGTCTTTCTGCTTTCCAAAACGATTTTCCGCACCGCGCCTTGCGCCAACTCCGCGCTCACAAGCACGCCGTTATAGCTCCGAAGCCGACGGAAGGAGGCTTTCTCTTTCCATTCCTCCGCGATCGCGGGAAATACTTCGATATATCCGTTATGTTCTTGCAGGAGCATTTCTTGCAAGGCGTCGCAAAAACCGAACGAGCTTTCGAGCGTGAAGGGTCGATAATGCCATTGCGAAAAACCGTAGTTTTTAAAATCGCCGTTTAAATGGAAACCGTTATCGGCAACGAAGCCTTTTGCAAAAGCGCGTAATTTTTCATACGCCGCGTTGCCGTTATGCGCCATTGCGTATAGCTGTGCGCACATTGCAAAAGAAAATCCTACCCACCAACCCGTGCCGAGCTGTTCTATATGTAACAGCGTATTTTCATAGATCCTTTTGTGCGCCGCCGTGTCGTAATTGAGAAGATGGAGAGGATACATACACATCAAATGCGAAAAATGACGATGGGATTCGGGCAACCGCTGCGTTTTGTCAAGCAACACCACTCCCTCGCCGTCAACGGCGATATCGTCGAGTTTTTCGAGAATGATCGCGTACCTGCCCCCCGCTTTTCCTAAAATTTCCGAATAATTTTTCAAGGTTTTATACAGATAAATAAGGAGCGAAAGATCAAAGTTCGAATTGGGTTTCAAGTATGCCCGCAGGGTATCGTCGAAAATTTCGGGCGAAGAAGAAAGCGGTAAATAAAGCTTCCCTTCTTTTTCTTCCAACAATCCGAAAACAGCTTCCCCAACTTCTTTAAAAAAGGGATAGGCTCTCGTCCGCAAAAATTTCTCGTCGCCCGTATACAGCCAATATTCGTCGAAGCTTTGCGCCGCCCAGATCGTCATCGTGGGCGAGCAAGAATACTGCGTCCAACCGCTTATAGGGTTGCCGCCGAGCGTAGACGTTGCGGGAAGCAACAAGCCGTCAACGCCGTAAAATTCCTTAGCGTACCGTTTAAAGCGGTCGCGTAAATTCCAAAGATATTCGATAAAACAACTCCCCTCTTCCAAGCGGTTTGCTTTTAAAAAGGACTGGTAGGAAAGCTGCGTGTTCGTATCGTGGTGATAATCCCCTCGCCAAGGAGGAGGGCAATCGTCGTCCGCCGTCCAGACTCCTTGTAGCGGCATCGGATAAAAGCCTTTACGCGAACAGGAAGCAAAGAGATAATAAGAGCGGTAATAGGTCTTTTCCAGCAACTCTTCGCCTATGGAAATTTCCGATTTCGACCAATACCGTCTCCACCACGCAATATGCTCTTGTTTGAGGAACTCGTAGCCGAGAGCCGCCGCGCTTTCCAGCTCCTTTTTCGCCGCGTCGATGAAATCTCCGTCGTCTTTGTTCGTCGCGATCGTATAATAAAGCTCGCTATATTCCTCTCGTTCCTTTCGTAATACGACGATACCGAAGGAAAAATCTTCCAACGTCGATTGGATATAATACGTAAAATCTTTCTCCTTTACGATCTTCGCCGACGGATATTGCAAACAATCCCCCGCACCGTCCAGCTCTTGATCGGAAAAGTAGTTCGGGATATGCAGATCGAGCGTATATTCGCCCCATACCCTCGCCACGCCGATAAACTTCGTCGCACTTAAAAACAGTTCCGCTTTCCCCGCTTTTCCGCGTTCGATCTCCACGGACGCTACTGCGTTCCGAAGAGAAAGGCGACTGATAAGCTCCTGCGTTTTTACGACGAAATTGAGTTCTATCCGCCCCGCCGTCAATTTGGTAGGGTACGCTTTTTTCGGCCGCATACGGAAAGGAAGAGAGTTTTCTTGCCAATTTTCTTCGTTTGACTTCTTTACGGTTTCCGTAAGCGCTTTAAAAGTAAAATTATCGTTAGCGGTACACGGATGCGGGCGCTCGTCCCATAAATCCACGCGATCCACAGAAAGTTTTAAAGGTCCGCCGTCGCCGTAAACGAGCGAACCGAGCTTACCGTTTCCAAGCGGGATCGCCTCGTCCCAGTTCGTAATACTTTGAGCTGAAAATAGGTCGTATTTCTTCAAACTTTTCATTGATTTCTCCTCGCAAAACGCGTTCAACTCATACCTGTCCCGCCGTTATTTTTCTTGAACGACGATAAACAACCCTTGATTTTTAGGAATTGCGGTTTCGTTCCCGAGCGTTTGTTCTTTCTGGAAACGATCGATAAAAGGACAATAGAGGGAATATTTCTCCGATCCCTTTATCGAAATCTTTACCCGAACGTCTTTTTCCGAGAAATTCGCAAGCGCAATATACCTTTTACGCCCGAGTTTATAAAGCGTTGCTTTTATTTCGGGCTGATCGCATTCCACTTCGTTTCTCTCGTTCCAAAATCCGAGCATTTCACATTCGCCGAGGTTATATTCGTCAAAGATCCGCCACAAATTCGAAGGATCGGCGCGATTTTCCACGTCCGTCCAACCAAGCCGCGTAGTCATTCCGAAGACGAGCCCCTTCCATTGATTTGCCTTTTGCCAATTTGCCTCCAACATTTCACTCATCAAACCAAACGGAATCCCGCTCATCTCCACGAGCCAAAAATCGGGAGAGGAATCGTAATCGAAGCCCTCACCAATCCAAAGCTTATCTATATACGGGAATAATTCCGCATACAAATACGCACAGCTCGTATTTCCCGCAAGATCGTCGAAATTATGATTCCAAGTATGAAAATCGATATAACGCCCCTCTCGCTCGTCCAAAACCTTTCTGACCCGTTTCATCGTATCCCGATCGTAGGCGACGTCGTCGATATATAATCCGTCGAGATCGGCATAAGAAAGCAAATTCCGCAGCCCTTCGATATAAAAATTGCAAAGTCTGGAACAGCCGTTTGTGATCACGGAAGAATCGTATTCGTCCTTATATTTTTTTCCGCGCAAAACCTGCCGCCACGCAGGGATGACGTCCTCGCCGATATGGTTACGGATCCAGTCTTTTGCCTCGCTTTGCCAAAACTCGCCGTCAACGTTTTCCTTCGGCTTTTCAAAAATTTCGTAGCCTAAATCCCGAAATGCGGAAAATTCGGGCGTATTGATCGTCAATTCACGAATCGTATAATAGATTTTTACTTTTATCCCCTCCGCGTGAGCGGTTTCCACGAACTTCGCCAATTCCGCGCTTTCAAAAAACGGATAATTGATGTAAGGGTTTAAATCGTTCCCGTGATGCACGTTAATCATATTTGCGCCCTTTTCTTTGGCGATTTGAAACCATTCTTCGGGTTGTCCGTCAAGTTTATGATACAGCCGCATTTGCAATTGTTTTTTTAAATCGATTTCTTTGATAGGGGTAATCAGCATACTAAAAGAAAAACAAGCCTGTTCTCCCGCCGCAAACGTTTTTTCGCCCGTATAAGCGATAAATTCGTCGTCTTCAAACCGAATCCCACCTTTTCCATCGTTCGCCCAACTATCAGGCAAACGAAGCGGTTTATGCGCGTAATAGATATTGACGAGCGGTTTGCGGTAATTTTCGGCTTTAAATTGTATTTTCAAGCCCGCGTTTACGTTGCCCGTCCAAAAACCGTCCTGCTGTTTTTTCTCATTCCATTTCCAATCCAACTTGCCGTCAAACAAGCCGCCGTTCCTACCTAACCCCATAAAATATTTACGGCAATATCCGCTCACGGGAAGCGTTAAGCGAATATCGTCCGCCGTAACCGCGCGTTTCGCCGTAAGCGTCATTTTATAAGAAACGAAACCGTCGAATTCCGCTTCCGCTTGCATAGTCCAGAAAAAATCCTTACTGTCGTTTTCAGAAAAAATAACGGCTTTGTCGTTTTTACTTTCTATGCGCAAGCGACGATTTTCAAAAGCTTGCCCGCTTACTTCAAAACGCATAGCGTCGGATAAAATTTCCGTTGCCTTACTTTCGACTTTTATTCCTTGCGTAAAATAGCTGTTTATCGAAGACGGCAAGCCAAGACTTCCGATCGCAAGTTCACGCCCGAACAAACCGATCGTTTTATCGCTTGCTGAAACGGGCAAGAACGGGGCGGGAATTTCGTCGTCGATCGCATAATCGGAATTCAACCACACTAAGCGGCGAAGACTGTAAATATCGTTAAATTGCGCGTCGTCCGCAACGGCGTCCGTCGTAATGAGCGCAATATTTCGCGTAGAAATACGCTCGCCGTTTTCCTTATAAAATGCAACGACGACCGATGTTTCCCCTGCTTTTTCGGGAGCTTTGACGTAAAACCAAAGCTTCTTTTCCTCCGTCGCTTTTAATTCAATCGCGCGTTTGAACTCATTCCCCAAATAATCTCTTCCTTCCGAAGATAAACAACCGCCTTCCGCTCCGGATAATTCCGCATAAAGAGCTATATCCTCTTCGCTTTTTACGGTTAAGGAAAAAGCTTTTATTTCGCCTTGCGCCAACACAAATTTTTCGTCCGTCCAATCGATTTGCATATTTCACCTATACTTGTTGAAATTAAATATATTATAGCATATTCGATTAACATTTTCTATAAATAAGTTGCCAATCTTTTATATTTATATAAAAATCTTGCGCTCGAATCACAGCTCAATAACTTAGCCAAAATCTATCAAAAGAGCGGATATTCTCGATATTTCGATTGTAAATTTTTTTCGTCCGAAAACCAATTATTTTTATGTCACAAAAAAAGACAAGTCGTTTTCCGACTTGCCTTTTCGCTCTTATTTTAATATTTTCCAATAGCCTGTTTTTTTGAACTAACACGTTCTACATAACCTAAATCTTTTAAGATTTTTTCATTTTTCTTAATACATTGTTGACTTAAAGATAATTTTTCGGATAATTGTATAACCGTAAGGCTCGAATCCTGTTTTAACAATGCAAGTATTTTTATTTGCGTTGTATTCAATTTATGGTCTACTTTTTCGGGATTCAACTCATAATTATATGGAATAGAAACCCGTAAAAAATTATCCATAAAAGTAAATACTTCTTTGTTATATTTGTCCACGACCAGTAAAACCCCGTTCCCGTTTGTTCAATTAAACCGAGCTGTATAAAAATCCTCGTCAATATGTCGTGTACGGGACGACTTATTCCGCTGAAAAAGTCTGTTTTACTTAAATTGTGCGGCAATCCGTCCGTCGAAATAATTTCCAAGTGATCGGAAAACAAATAAACAGCAGGGGGAGTTCCGTCTTTCCAATCATTATGCAGACAAGCATTAAACCATACCTCACGGAAAGCGTCCGTATCAAATAAGCGTATGTCTTTTCTTATTCCATTTTCAAAAAGCGTTTTTGTTTCATTGATAACGTCCACGCAATAATCAAAGGCTTCCTGCATTGCCACTATCAAGCATTTGTAGCCGTATTCATTCCGTCGAACGATATTGCTTGCTTTCGTTGTGCCGTCAAATCTAACGACCTTTATAGAATAATCGTTTTTATCTGCCAATAACTCTGCTTGCAAATTATATAAGCCATTTTGATTTTTTAACTTTAAGTTTTCTTCAAAACTTTCTTCGTTGAGTGTCAGCCCTCGACTTTTATATAACATTCTCAAATAGTCAAAAGTCCGACTTTGTGTTCTTGCATCCATATCAATTATGCGAACTTTTGCTTTTGATAATTTCCAATGATAATTTTCAATTTGTTCTTCGGTCATACTACGGCTACTTGTTCCCATACGAACATAACAGCCGTTTGTGCTTCTACCGTATTTTTTGATATAGTAAAGGGCGTTGCCCTTCTTTACTTTTACTTCGACAACGTGTTTTCCGTCCACGAATTTCGTTCCGATTTCTACAAATTCCTGTGGATTAGGTAAAATCTGCGTGGTTACTATATCGGCAATCTTTTTCAATGTATCGTCAAGATTATTAATGCCGATAACACTTCCGTCATCTTCCACGCCTATATAAATTCAAAAACGCAACGAGTGTCTTTTCAAAGGTATCGTTGAGTATTCTTTTCAATTCGACGGTTTCCGTTTCTTGAAATTTCATTGTCTGTATCCCTTAATCTCTTTTTTATATTATACCCTTAAACTATAAATTTTTCAAGGCGTTTCGTAAGGGATTATAAATTATTTTGTTATTTTTACATTGATTTTTAGGCTACTTTGATATGAGTATTTTTTGTTTGCAGTCTATTTGTCAAGTTTACACTGGTTAAATTACACTTTTCGAACGCACTATCCCCAATGCTCGTGATTTTCTCTCCGTTGATTTCAGACGGGATTTCCAAAACGGATAACGTTTTCCCGTATTCCGTTCAGCCCGTAATCACGCCGTTTACCCCACAAAAAATCGGGTAATCGTAAGCTTCTCCCGAATAACCGCCGCCTTGTTCGGTATTCGTTTCCCCGCCGTTTGCGGACTTTTTGCTTTCTTCCTCGCACGCCCCCAAGCCAAAAGTCGCGAATCAGACCGTCAAGCACGCAAGTAAACCTACTAATACTTTTTTGATTTTTTTCATTTTTTTAACGCCGCCTACGAATAATTTTAGCCCCCTAAAAAGTCAAGTATTTGGCAGTATACAAATAGAAATTTGATAATAATTTTTTATTTGCTTGGCATTATGATATTCGTAAAGTCCTTGGGATTGCTTCACTTCGTTCGCAATGACCGTAGGCTCTCCCAAAAGAGGTTTAAAAAATAAGCAAAAGGAGCTATCGCATTAAACAACAGCTCCTTTTTCTTATCTTTATTTTAGTTTACAAGTCTATATCGGGACTTATTTCCCTGATGACTTTCTTTTTTTGTTCGTTAAACAAATTTTGGAAAAACTCCCGCACGACTCTCTCTACCATTTCGTTGCGTATC
>JAFURH010000080.1 GCA_017471945.1 Clostridia bacterium
CTTTTTTTCGAGGTTTTCGTTTTGGCTCAATTTTTTCTAATAAATTTTTTAGCGATTTTATTAGAACGAAATTGAGTTAATTTTTTTCTAATAAAAAATCGCGTTTTTTATTTTTTCTAATAAATTTTCTAATAAATCGAAAAAATATCGAGCAGGAGCGAATGCCTATTTTTATTTTTTTGATGGATAATGATGGTACGTCATTGTTGATGATAAAGAATATAAAAATGTTTAGTCAGTTTAATATAAATGGAAATGAACAAATCTAACGAACAAAAATGCGTTCGAAACGAGATTTTTCTATCAAATGGCTACTTTTATAATATTTCGCAAGCGGGTCAGCTCGAAAACCGACTGTCAGCCTTTTTTGGCGCAGAAGACGGGAGGTTGTTGCAAGCAACAAAGAGTCGTCGCTAACAGCGCAAAGGAAAGGTCGAAAAGAGCCTGCGACGCTCCTCGCGCGAACTCGTGCTACGGTTTCCCATACTACTCCTTAGCAGTTGCTTTTTTTCTTTCAAATAACGTAGATTTTGTATAATATAACACATATCTTTTCTAAAATTTAAAAATAATTTTCCTGTTAGGCAAAACGGAAAATCACTTTTCTAACTTTTTTCACGATAGTGCAACTTTTGTGCAACTTTTTTTAGTGCAACTTGTTGCGCTTTTTTATTTTATAGGGGTTTGTTGAATATAAAAAGATAAAAATTTTTGGTTAAAGGAAGAAAAATAACCGAGCGAAGTTGCTCGGCTAGAACCATGTAAAAAATTTTTATCCCTTGACGTTTGGTTTGATCTATGCGAGAATAGCCAGCACGCTAACAGGAAAAAAAGAGGTAATATTAAATTTTTTATGCTCAACTGGTCTGTTTGCCTATCCGCGTTCAACTGGTTGGCTATATATTCTTTTATTACTTTGGCATCTTTTCCTATTTTATCAACATAGTAATCCTTGCACCAAAATTCGCGATTTCGGTATGCAAATTTGATGCTTCCCCATTTTTGAAATATTATCGTTACATTCTTATCTTTCAAATATCCCATAAACCCCGAAACACTCATTTTGGGTGGTAAGGTTACGAGCATATTTATATGGGGCATATTTCTCCTTTCAGTATTTCTACACCTTTCCATTGACACAATTTGCGTAATATCTCTCGTATTTCTTCTCTATGTTGCTCGTCAAATACTTTTCTACGCTACTTTGGACAAAACACGATATGATACTTGCAATTCCATTTTGTATGTGCAAAATATTATTGATATTAAATGATTCGCTCATTTTTAATATCCTCCGATTTGTTTTTGTAATTGGCAGGGCAGACCAACATTATACTAAATCGGAGTTTTTATTTCAACTCATCGGCAAACCTCTACCGAACCACGCGACTATCGCGTGGCTTTCTTGACAAACTACCCCGTGGATTAACCACAGGGTAGTTTGTTTCATTAAATCCTTCTTTTATAGGTTGTGCCGACAAAGTGTAAAATTATTTAAAATTTTACCTGAGGCGAGTCACCGCGAAGGAGTAATTTTTTGTTTTTATCGTCGGAATTTTTATAGATGCGCCGATATGTTGACGGCGGGATACCAACTCCTTTTTTGAACGTTAAGCAAAAATATGAACGCTCCTTAAAGCCAACGGTGAAAGCGATTTCTTCAATGGTTTTATTGGTATAGAAAGAAGAAAAAAGATAAAAAAAATACTCAAAAAATCAGTATGCTTATTGCTTGCGACGTTATGTGCAGGTTCGGTAGTCGCTTGCGGTTCGTCGAGCGAATCGGGGGATTTGACCGTGATTTCCGTCATTAACTTCGGCGATGGCGTCGGAGAAGAATAGTTGAAAAAAGCTTAGTTTACTGTTTTTGACGGATAGTTTTTCTTTGATTATGTCCTTGCCGATATACGATAGGCGTTATGCCGTATTCCCGTTTGAAGATGTTGCAAAAATACGCACAAGAATGAAACCCGCATTCTTCCGCAATTTCGGAAACCTTTTTGTTCGTCGTCATAAGTTTTGTTGTGGAGTGATAAAGCTTGGTTTTCGTTAAATAATCGGAAAAAGTGATCCCCATCGTTTTTTTGAATTGTCGGCAAAGATAAGCCTTCGAAAGATAAAATTTTTCCGCTACTTCCTGAATGCCGTTCAGTTGCCCGTAGTGCTTGTTCACATACGCAACGATTTCCCGAATACGCGTGGAAGTTTTCGTCGTATCGTCTTCTACGACGGGGGCGCACGATAAAATATCAAGTAGTTCCGCGAGTAAGATAAAAATTCTATCGCTATGTTCCGTATACAGCTTTTTCATTTCGTCGAATATCGTCAATACGCGTTGTCCCGACGCGCCTTCGGGGTGTACGTGATATTTCGTGAACGCCTGCAATAAAAATTCGACCGCTGAGGGCGTGTAGTATTTCAGCAGAAATTCTTCTGAAAAGGATATAACGATACGAGTGCAGGATTGTCCGCTCGTTCGGTGCAATTTCCCTTTCGGCACTAATATAAAATCCCCGTTGCTTACGTGGAAAAAATTGTCTTCAATAAAATATTCTCTATCTCCGTGAATGAGATAATATATTTCGTAAGCTTCGTGATTGTGCGCTTTCGACATTCTTTTTTGTACGGAAACAACTTCCATAAACAGTCCGTAATCGCGTATGGTTTCAAGAAAGGTCATTTTTTACTCCTTTAAAGAAGTCAATATTTTACAACTTCTTAGGTATTCAATCAATATTTTTATAGATTTTTGTTTTTTAGTTTGCTATAATGTGAGAGAAAACCGAAAGGTAATATTTTTAGGGAGCAGAGAACTATGAAATATGAAAATGGAAAAGTAAGCGAATTGAAAATTGCGTATATCGGCGGCGGCTCGAAAGGCTGGGCTTGGGCGTTGATGAGCGATCTCGTGCAAGCAGACGATATTTCCGGTACGGTATATTTATATGATATTGACCGTAAAGCGGCGGAAGATAACAAGCTTATCGGGCAAAAATATAACGAAGTAGAAGGCGCGAAATCCCGTTGGGAGTACGAGGTGGCTCACGATCTTAAAACCGCTTTAACGGGTGCGGACTTTGTGATAATTTCTATTATGCCCGGAACGTACGACGAAATGCAGTCGGACGTTCACGCCCCCGAACAATACGGTATTTATCAATCGGTGGGCGATACGGTCGGCGCAGGCGGGATTTTGCGCACCCTTCGTACCGTACCGATGTATGAAGAATTTGCAAGAGCGATTAAAGAGTATTGTCCTACCGCGTGGGTAATCAATTATACCAACCCGATGACGCTGTGCGTGAAAACCTTATACCGTGTGTTTCCTGAGATTAAAGCGTTCGGGTGCTGCCACGAAGTGTTCGGGACTATGAAATTCTTCGTGAAGATCTTGCAGCAATACTACGGAATTGAGAATATTCAAAGGGAAGACGTCAAAGTGAACGTGATTGGGGTCAACCATTTCACGTGGCTCACTTCCGCAAAATATAAGCATATCGATTTGTTCGAAGTTTATAAAAAGTTTTGCGCGGAGCATCCTGAGGGAATGCCCCAAAACGCAGACGATAATTGGATGACCTTGCCCGGAAAAACGACGGAACGGGTAAAAATGGATCTTTTCAAGCGTTATGGCTACATAGCGGCGGCAGGGGATCGCCACCTTGCGGAGTTTTGTCCTGCGAATTGGTATTTGGATAACCTTGACGTCGTCAAAGAGTGGGGATACGGTCAAACGCCCGTTTCTTGGCGCATTGACGCAATTTTAAAACACCGTATTGAAGAAAGCAAAAAATTTATCAGCGGGGAAAAACCTTTGGAGCTTCGCCCGAGTGGCGAAGACGGGGTGAACCAAATCCGCGCGTTGCTTGGTTTACACGAAATGATTACCAACGTAAATCTTCCCAACGTTGGACAAATTCCCAACCTGCCGCTTGGCGCAGTCGTGGAAACGAACGCAATTTTCCGCACCGACGAGGTTCGTCCTGTGGCGGCGGGGAACGTTCCCGCTTGCCTGTATTCGATGATTGCCCGTATCGTCGGGGAGCAGGAGGCAATCGACGAGGCGGCGGCAGAACGCAATCTTGAAAAGGCGTTTGCCGTGTTCGTCACCGATCCGCAACTGAAAATTTCTTTGAAAGAAGCGCGTGCGCTCTTCGACGAAATGGTGGAAAACACGAAAGAATATCTCGCTGAATATCTTCAAAAATAACGAATGTTTTTTAGATAAACTTCCCCTCTAAACACAAAAATTTTCTCTTCAATATAGTTAGTTTCAAGATAAGGGATAACTCGCCCCAAGATTTAAAACCTTGCAATAGCGTACTTTTATATTATAGATTTTTTTCGGATAAGTCAAGAAAATTTTATATAAAACACGAGCTTTTACTATATAAATTTTATTTTTTCGACAATCCGTTGCGTAGACGTCTTGTATAAAATATGTAATTTTGGAAAAATTGTGACAAAGCTATAATATTGAAAAAATGGGGAGGGGGGTGCTATAATTAGTACAGTAAAAAAGCAAATAAAACACATTGAAACAAGGAGAAAAAGCAAAGAAGGTGTAAAATTATGAAAAAGTTGAAAGCAGTATTACTGGGCGCGGGCAACAGAGGAACAATCTATTGTGATTACGCGTTGAGAAAGCCGGAAGAACTGGAAATTATCGCCGTGATTGATACGAATGGATTTCGCGCCGCAGAAGGCGCAAAACGCTACAATATACCAAAAGAAAAATGTTTTACGTCGTTAGACGATTTTATTGCAGCAAACATAGAATGTGATTTTGTCGTCAACGGTACTACGGATAGATATCATTATGAAACGGCAATGAAAGTGATCGGCGCGGGTTATAATATGATTTTGGAAAAACCCATTACCAGTAGTAAACAAGAGCTGATGAATATCGTGAATTTAGCGAAAGAAAAAAACGTTAAAATTCTTGTTTGCCACGTGTTGCGTTATACGCCGTTCTATCATTCGATTAAGGAAATTATTGATAGCGGTAAGATAGGAAAAATTATGAATATGCAACTAAACGAACACGTATGGTACGGGCATTTCGTCAATTCTTACGTTCGTGGAAAGAGTAGAAATCAAGCGTATTCTACGTCGGGTTTACTGATTGCAAAATGCTGTCACGATACGGATTTGATTTGTTGGTTAAACAATGCGTCTGCGCCGAGTAAAGTATCGAGTTTTGGAGTGAAAAGCTTTTTCACTAAGGAGAACGCACCGAAGGGCGCAACCCAATATTGCTATGAATGTCCGCATAAGCAGTCTTGTATGTTTAACGCATACAAATTCGAGATAGAAAAGGATTTTATTCCCTTCTATACGTGGCACGGCATTGATAAGCCCTTGAATGAAATTACCTTAGAAGAAAAAGCGGAGTACTTAAAACACAACGTATACGGACAATGCGTATTCCAAACGGATATGGATATTGTCGATAAGCAAACGGTCAGCGTGCAATTCGAGAACGGCTCGCTTGCCACGTTGAACGTGGTTGGCGGAACAAGCAAGGCGGGGCGACATATTCATATTATTTGCGAGTATGGTGAAATCGTTGGATATATCGAAGATAATAAATATAAACTTCGGGTTTTTGATAAAGACGAAATCACTTATCACGAAGAAGAAATTGATTTGAATGAAATCAATGATATAGACAAAGATGATAATTCTGTTATTGGTCATTATGGTGGCGACCATTATTTAATGCAAGAGGCGATGAAGTATTTTAACGGTTTAAGCCATTCCGTATGCGTGACGGATATCAACGATTCCATCCACGGGCATCTGGTTTGTTATGCGGCGGAAGAAAGTCGATTAAATAGTATTATTGTAGATATTAAAGATGATTTAATAGGATAAAAGATAATAAAAAGGAGAAAAAAGATGAAAAAGAGAAACGTAGTAGCAATTTGTATGGCAATGGCAATGACGGCAAGTCTTGGCTTAGCGACGGCTTGTACCAGTACGAGTACCGACGGGGAATTAGAAGTGTCGATTATTAACTACGACGGTGGCGCAGGGCGTATTTGGTTGGACGAGGCGGCTGACCGTTTTGAAAAACTCAATAAAACGACGGACTTTGGCGGTGGATACGTCGGGGTTTCTATTAAAGTAGATAACCAACAAAGTATCAGTACGGCAACGATGAAAACGGACGGGTACAATTTGTATTTCTTGGAGGGCGGACAGTCAATACGTTCGCTTGCGCAACAAGGATATTTGCTTGATCTTACCGAAGCAATCACCACGCCTTTGACGGAATACGGCGAAGATAAAACGATTGAAAGCAAGATTGCCGAAAGCTATCGCGCAATGGAAAAGGGCGCAGACGGTAAATACTACGGTATTCCCCACGTGGAATATTATTCGGGCATTTCTTACGATATCGACGCGTGGGAAAAATACAGCCTTTATTTTGCCGAAGAAGGAGGCACGTCGTATACCAGTAAGTTCGGTAGCGCGAATTTCTGCAAGACGGGTGCTGCGGGCGCGAAGAAAACGGTAGGACCTGACGGGAAAGCGAATACGGAAGACGACGGTATGCCGTCCTCCCTCACGGAATTGCTCGTACTGTGCGCGAGAATGAAAAATACTTACGATATTTCGCCTTTTGGAACTTCGGGAAAAACGATTACGTACACTAACTTTCTCGTTTCCTCTCTTTGGGCTTCGCTGGCGGGCTATCAAAAAATGCAAACTTGCTACACCTTCTCCGGCTCGATTGACGCGGTGACGGGATATGAAGAAACGCCGTTGTTTGCGCATACGGACGGAAAATACGATAAGATTAAAAAGCCGAAAACGGAGTCCGTCACCGTCACGGAAGAAACGGGCTATCGCGTATACGATATGGTAGAAAGATATTATGCAACGGCGTTTTTGGAAATTGCGGAAAACGAAGGCTGGTTCGATTGGGGTACGACGCACGGTGCGGAATATACGACGGCGCAATACCGTTTTATTTGCAGCGGCGCGACGGTCGGCGGCGTTCAACAGGATAAAATCGGTATGTACGTAGACGGTAGTTATTGGTATAACGAATCGAACGGCGCGAAAGCGAATAATTTCGCCGATTATTACGATTTAATGCCTCCCGGAACACCTGAAAGACAAATCGGATGGATGAGTTTGCCCGTGTCGCTTGATACGACGGTGACGGAAAGCAACGGAAAAGACGCCGCTACCCTTGAAGTTGCGCTTTCGAACGCATTCGTAAACGGCAATATTGCCAATAATGCTCCGATGAAAAAGGCTTGTACGGATTTCTTACGTTTCCTTTATACGGACGCGGAATTGCAAAACTTTACGGCACTTACGGGAATTCCTAAGGCGGTGAATTATTCGCTTGGTGAAAAAGAAAGCGAGTTGGACGCTTTCCAGAAAACGATTTGGGCGAAACATCAAAAGACGAACGGCGTATTGTATGCAAGCGCAGACAATAAGACGTTTTTAAGCTCGATCGGTTCGTTTAACTTATACTCGGCGGCAGAAGTGTTTAAATACGGCGGGTTTAAGTGCTACTTTGACGCGTTTTCGAAAGATGCGACCGGCGCGTTGACGAGCCAAACGATTTTCGAAGCGACGAAAATGACCACGAGCCTTTGGAACACGATTTATAAGGGGGACGCTAACGAATGAAAACGCAGGCAAAACGGATCAATTACAGGAAGCGTAGCCGATTGATTTTTTATACGCTTGGAATGCTCTTGCCTCTTCTTCAATTCTGCGTTTTTTATATCTATACGAACTTAAATTCTTTTATCCTCGCGTTTAGCTCCTACGAAGCGAGAATCGGCGCAATCGGTTACGATGTTAAATTTGCAGGGTTTTCTAATTTCCTCGCGGCTTTTAAAACGATTGGAAATAATATGCAAATGATCGAAAATTCATTGATATTGTTCGTATTCAGTACGCTACTCGGTTTAACGCTTGCGTCTTTCTTCTCTTTTTATATCTACAAAAAATACGCGGGCTCGGGATTTTTTCGGGTGATACTCTTTTTACCGCAGATCGTTTCGCAAGTCGTATTCGCGCTCCTGTTTTATCAACTCGTACAAGATTTAATTCCTTACTATCTTGATTTGGATAGCGGTTTGTTGAGCAACGGGGAAACTTTGTTCCCGACGGTACTGTTTTTTAACTTGTGGATTAGTTTCGGCGTAAACGTCGTTCTGTTTACGGGCGCAATGAGCGGTATTAATCCTGCGGTCGTGGAGAGCGCGCAGATTGACGGGGTAAATTTATTGCAAGAATTTTGGTTTATCAGTATTCCTATGATTTTCCCGACCATTATCACCTTTATCGTGACGGGACTTGCGGGAATTTTCACGAACCAAATGCATTTATATTCCTTGTTTGGCGATAACGCGGGCGAAGGCGTTAGCTCGTTTGGGTATTTCCTCTACGTACAGACGTCGCATTCGGACGTCATTTCTCCGAGCCGTTCGTATATTTCTTATTCGGAAATTTCGGCACTTGGGCTGGTTTTGACGCTAATCGTATTCCCGATTACGTTTGGAACGCGGAAATTGCTTGAAAAGTTCGGACCGAGAACGGAGTGAGGTGAGAGTATGGAAAAGACGAAAAAAAAGAAAAATATCGCGAATATTATTTTTATCACTTTGATCTGCACGTTGCTCGTCGCTTACGCAATGACCATTGTGTTCACGCTTGGTTGGGGGCTTTTAACTTCTTTAAAGAGCAGAAACGATTATATGCTTTTAAATAACCGTTTGGGCTTTCCGAGTTTTAAATACAGCGAAAAAGAATTTTTCCATTTGATAAATTATCAACTGGTTATAGATAGTTTTGAGTTTGAAAAAACGGCGCGGTTTTATAGCGGCGGCGTTCTCGTCAAGCACGAAGCGCAAATCAATATCTGGGTACTTATTTTAAATACGGTCGTCTATGCGGGCGCAGGTTGTTTTTTGCACGCAATCGTGCCTTGCTTCGTTGCGTATCTTTGTGTGAAATATCCTTTTAAATTAAGCGGCGTCGTCTATTCGGGCTGTTTGATTATCATGATGATTCCTATCGTGGGCGGTTCAACGTCGGAAATTGCCGTTTTGCGTTCTATCGGGTTGTACGATACGTGGTTTGGATATTTTATTCAAAAATTTAACTTCACGGGTATGTATTTCTTCGTATTTTACGCGTTTTTTCAAGGCGTACCTAATTCCTATACGGAAGCGGCGGAAGTGGACGGCGCGTCGCAAGGAATGATCTTCCTGCGCGTTATTCTGCCTTTGACAGTGAAAATGCTCGGTACGATTATGCTACTTAATTTCGTACAGCTTTGGAACGATTATCAAGTACCCCTTCTGTATTTACCTACGCACCCGACGCTTGCTTACGGCGTGTATTATATGGTTGGTGGCGCAACTTCGGGAGGAGGGACACTGAGTGAGCTTCCTATTCGTGTTGCGGGCTGTATGCTTCTTGCCTTGCCTATATTGGTGGCGTTTATTTTCCTGAAAAACAAATTGATGGGGAACGTTTCGCTCGGCGGGCTAAAAGAATAATCAAGGAGAAATTTATGAGAAAGAAAAAATATTTAACGGCAACCCTTTTGTGCGCGTGTATGCTGGGCGGTTCGGCGGTAGCGGGGAGCTTGTCTGCATACCCGTCGGCTACGGCGGACGCCACTCTTGCTACGGCGACCGAAATACAAGAATATTATGCAAGCGGTACGGCGTTTACCGTACCCGAAGGCACGATCAAGGTTGGGAACGACGAATATCCCGCAACGGAAGTTTCGGTGATTTTCCCCGACGGTAAGGCGTATTCCACCCCTTCGTTCGTTTTAGACGCTACGGGGACGTATACGGTGTTGTACGCAACGGAAGTAAACGGAAAAACGGTGAAAACGGAAAAAACTTTTCTCGTGCAAGAGAGTTTATATAACGTGAGTTCTTCTAATTCTTCCGTTAACTACCAACCTCTTACGAAAACGACGAAAGAGCAAAAAACGGGCTTACAAATCACTTTAAAAGAGGGGGATACGTTCACGTTCAACAAGCCTCTTGATTTAAACGAAAGCGGGGCGACGGAGATTATAAAACTTTATCCGCATACGTTTAGCAAGATCGGCGGGGACGGTATGCAGATAGAAAGCGAAAGGATTACCGTGCGACTTACCGATTGCTACGACGATAAGAATTACGTCGATTTGATAGTGGCAAATTGCTCAACGGGAGCAACCAACCCGTTAAAGGCGTATATGCCGTATTTCCGCGCGGGAATGTTCGGGGCGACTGCGCTCGGCTTGGAACATAACGAAACGAAAAACGTAGACGGCGTCACGCAAAAGGAAATTTTGATAGAGGGAAAAAGATATATTTCCCGCTACGATTCCAAATACGGCACGTTAGGCGAAAAGTGCGCCGACGATAGAGGGTATACCTTCTACTACGATAGGGAAACTTCCCGAGTGAGCGTGGACGACGGCGAATGGAACTTGGTTAATATTTTAAATAACGACGATATTTACGACGAGCCGTTTGCAGGGTTTACGACGGGAGAAGTCTACCTTTCCGTTTTTGCGAGCGAATACGTAAGCAGTGAAACGCATTTGGAGATCGAAAGTATCGGTTCGTATTCAGGGGAAGAACTTGAAAACGCAAAAATCGTCGATACGAAAGAGCCTATCATTACGGTAAACGCTACGAATACGCAAAATATTGCGATTGCAAAAGGAGCGCCGTTTAACGTTTTTTCGGCTACGGCAACGGACGTAAACCTCGTCGGGGACGTGAAAGTAGCGATATATTATAACTACGGAACGCCTTTACAAACACAGATAGGATATTTTGACGGCGCGTTTATCCCTAATAAAACGGGTTGGTATTCTCTCGTATATACGGCGACGGACGCAACGGGCAATACGGCGCAAAAGGTCGTAAACCTTTGGTGTGTGGAAACGGCAAGCGGTCAAGCGATTGATTTGACGGTAGAAAAGTTGCAAGATTGTAAGGCTGGGAAAACGAATATTTTGCCCGAACACAGCACGAGCGGCTTGAACGGAAACGTACACGTGGAAATCACGGCGGTTTCGGAGAAAGAAAGGGTGAAAATCAACGAAGAAACGAGAGAATTTATGCCCCGTGAAATCGGCGTGTACGAAATTTGCTACCGTTATTACGACGACGTTTACGAGTATGAATTTTCTTACGAATTGACGAGCGGCGCGTCGGACGGCGTAATTGCGCAAAGCACGTTGAACCTGCCCGAATATCTTTTAAAAGGAGCGTCTTATTCCTTTGAAAAAATAGGTGCGTATGCTTACGCAACGGGTACTCGCGAAGAAAAGCAAACGGAAATCTACGTTTTACAGGACGGAAAAGGGGAGTATACGAAGATTGCCCCCGAGTTGTATACGGTAGAAGCGGAAACGTTCGTGCAGTTCCAAGTCCGCTATGAAAACTCCGTTTTGGCAGAAAGTGAAAAAATTCCCGTCGTGGACGTTGGCGTCAACGGTGCGTTAAAGATCGAAAACTATTTCGCAGGAGATTTTTCCAATATAAAAAGCGCGGAAGGAATCACGTACGTTGCGAACAAAACGGAAGGCGATACTGCTTTGAAGTTCGTAAATCCGCTCTTCCTGTCTGGATTTTCGTTCGCTTTTAAGGTAGAAAAACAATATTCTTCGTTTGAAACGCTGGAAGTTTCTCTCGTGGACTACTACGACCGCGCGAACGCGTTCACAGTCGTTTACGAAAAACGCTCGAACGGCTACGTCTTATCAGCGGGTAATCAACGGCATATTCTTTATCAGAATTTAACCGACGTCAATCACTCGATTGCCTATACGCCTTCTACGAACACCTTTTCGATTGCTAATGCAGGTAAGGAGAGAGAAATACAAAATTGCGTAGATTTTACTTCCTCCCGAATTTTATTATCCGTAAAGATAACCGGTCTGAGCGGAAAGGGAGGGTTGACGGTTTCCTCGCTCGTCGGGCAGGCGTTCTCGCAATACGTGACGGAAGATTTAGAAAATCCTATCGTATCCTACGTATCGGGGGCGGGGAGATACCAAAAAGGCGCTGTCGTTAATATTTCGGCGATCGACACGCTGGACGTTTTGAATACCGTAGTCGAAAAAGACGTAAAGGTTTTCGTAATGAACGCAAAGCGACAGTATCTGACCTCTACGGACAACGTCCTTTTGGACGGAACTTGCCCGACGAACCGAGCGTATCAAGTCAAGCTTGACGAATACGGCGAATATACGGTTTTCTACACCGTGTTAGACGGCAACCAAAAACAAACGACTATTTCTTATAAAATTACGATTGCGGATAATCAAGCTCCCGTCTTGAAACTTGCCAAAGGGTATACGGAAAAAACGGTCGTAAGCGCGACGGCTGGCGCAACTGTCAAAATAGCGGACTACACCGTTTCGGACGATATTGATCCGAAAGATAAAATTACCGTATTCGTTGCAATCGTTGACCCGACGAACTCAACTTCTATCCTGTCGAAAAGCTTTAAGGCGACGGTAAAAGGGGATTATACCGTTTGTTATTATGCGTACGATAGCGCAGGAAACTACACTTCTACCTATTATACGGTACGGGTGAAATAAGGAGGCAAGCAATGAAAAGGAATATTTTTAGAACATTTCTATGCGGATTACTCTCTGTCGTCAGTGCATTCCTTTGCTGTTGTCAGGGGACGAACGGCGATAACGCGGGAAAAGACGACGGAGGCACGGACAATGCAGAACAGGTAGCCTTTCAAGGCACGCACGTTTACACGGCGACCGAACGCGACGATTATATGGTCAAAAACGGCGCGTCCGACTACGTACTCGTCGTTCCCGAAAAGAAGAGCGCAACCCTTCAAACGGCTCAGGACGAATTTTTATGGCTGTTTGAAAAGGCAACGGGCGTTCTTTTAAAAACGACGACGGACAGCGGGCTTACGCATACCGAAAGCGCGAAATATATTTCGCTTGGGAATACTGCGCTGTTATCGTCTGCGTCCATTCAAATAGATCGGGCTAAACTCGGCGTGGACGGCGGTCGAATCGTCACGAAAGACAATACCGTTTATCTTTTTGGCGGGGAAGATAAAGGCACGCTTTATATGGTCTATACGTTTATGCAGATAAACTTCGGCTTTGAGCAGTACTTTAAAGATTGCTATGACTTGGCGACGGGGATTACCAACTTAAAAATGCGTCAATACGACGTCACGGATATTCCCGATATCGCGTATCGCGTCACGTACGAGCATTATATTTATACGGATGCAAGCTCGGATTACGACGAGAATAATTTTGCCAAGCGTATGCGTATGGATACGACCATGACCGAGCCTATGCTTCCCATTTATACGAATATGGACGGTACGGGAGCGAGTCAATACTATCATAACACGAAAGAATATCTTCCCGAAGCGCAATACGGTGATAAATACGACGGGGCTTGGTATTCCGACGAAGGCTTACAGCTTTGTTTTACGGCGCACGGAAATCAAGAAGCTCGCGAAGAAATGGCGCAAACGATTGCGCAAAAGATCGAAGTCAGCTTGCAAAAATATACGCCCGATAAATATCCTCAAAAAAATATCGTCACGTTTACGGCGGAAGACGGCAATCAATATTGCAGTTGCGAAGCTTGCGTGAAAGCAAACGAAATTTACGGCAGTCATTCCGGCGCGCTCGTGCAACTCGTCAACCGCGTAGGGGAACTCGTAGAAGAATGGATGAATAAGGAAGAAAACGTAGCGTATAAACGCGACGATCTTAAAATCATCACGTTCGCATATAACGCGACGACGAACGCGCCTTGTAAGCAAGACGAGAACGGGGAGTGGCAACCTATCGACGAGAGCGTGAAAATGCGTTCGAACGTTGGGGTATTCCTTGCGCCTATTCAAAATATTGATTATCAGTCGAGCATTTACGATAAGGTTAACGACGCAGGTAAAAAGAATATCGACGCTTGGGGTAGCGTGACGGACAGCATTTATTTTTGGACGTATTCGACGAACTTCCACTATTATTGCTATATGTACGATTCCTTTGATTTCTTTAATTCGGAAGGATATGCCTATCTCGCCTCGACGGGCGCGAAGTATCTTTTCAATCAACCGCAAACGGGTCAAACGGGTACGGGTACGGCTTGGCATAATTTAAAAATGTATTTGGAGAGCAAGCTCGCTTGGGACTGCTCGCTCAATACGCAAGAGCTTGTCGATAAATGGTTTAACGCAATGTTTGCCGACGCGTCGGACGTAATGAAAAAACTGTATACGACCACGCGCAGCTATTACGCGTATATTATGAACGAACAGGATATGTACGTCGTGAAGAGTATTTATAACAAAGTAGAGCAAAAGTCTTTCTGGCCCTTCCAAACCTTACAGGGTTGGCTGAGTGAGTTTGACAAAGCGTGGGAAGCGATTGAAAAATACAAGACGACCGACCCCGAACTTTATAAGGCTCTTTACTATCATATCGGCTCGGAGTGGATTTCCCCTGCGTATATCACCCTCAAACTTTATCGCAACGAGCTTTCCGCAACGGCGGAACAAAAAATCGTCGTCGCATTCAAAGATATCGTGAAAACGACGGGAATGGGTACGGTATCCGAGCATAACGCGGGCAGTATGCAGGAATTTGCAAAGTCTTTATAAAATCAAAATAAAAAATAAAAAATAAAAAAAGGAGGAACTATATGGGCAAAATGAAAAAATTCGGCGTATGGCTATTATCGGCGCTTGCTTGTACGTCGTTTGCGTTGTTTTCCGCTTGCGCTCAGCAATCGGAAAAACCCTCTGACGTCGAACCCCCGCAAAAAACGCTTACGTTGGATAAAACGGAAACGAGCCTTTTAATCGGCGAGGAAATGAGCTTGAAAGCGACCTACGACGGAATCGAAGGGGAAAAGCCTTCCTTTGATTCGTCGCAAAAGAACGTGGCGAGCGTGACGGACGACGGAAAAGTGACGGCTATTTCACGCGGAGAAACGACGATTACCGTATCTTACGGCGATCTGACGCAAACGTGTATAGTCAGCGTCGGGCTTGGAAACGAAGTACCCGTATTGTCGTTTACGCAAATGCCGAGCGACGAAGCAACGGTTTCGCGCGGGGATACGTTGAATTTGGAAAATTACGTTTCCTTTAACGGCAAAACGTTCACGGACGCGTCGATTACCTACGAGTTTTCAAACGACGCACTGGCGGAAATGAACGGAAATGTTCTCACTCCCGTCAAAACGGGCGAAACTACGTTGACGGTGAGCGCGAATTGGCGTGGAGAAACGGGGGCAACCCTTGAAAAAACGCTGAGAATTACCATAATCGACGAGGTAAATCTCTACGTAAACGACGGCGAAAGGGATACTTTCACGCTGTATACGGCGGAAAACTTTGCGGGGAACACATTCCAAAAATCCATTCCCTTTGAAACGCACGCGATTGCAAACGGCAAAGCGGTGGATTGCAACGTTGCGCTACTTGATAACGCGACGGAGTACGTAAGCTTGGAAAACGGCGTTCTTTCGGCGAAAGCGGAAGGCGTTGTAAAAGTAAAGCTTTCCTGTGCGGTTGGGACGGGCGACGAAGCCAAAGAATATTCCCGTGAAATTACCGTCAACGTGGTGCTTCCTGTGGCGGAGTATTCGACGCCTATTCCCTTTTCAGCTTACGACGGGAACGTAGATTTCAAAAGCGTTTTCGGCGAAGAAGTCAGCGTTGTGAAAGCGGAAAGCGAAGGAAACGCAATCACGGTAGAAGACAACCTTTTGAAAGGAATTGAAGCGGATAACGGACAGGTTCTTGAAAAGAAAGTCAGCGTCTACACGGCGACTTGCGGATATCACCTTACGCTGAAAGTATATACCCGTATCTTAGACGAAGCGGACGACCTTGCTATCTTCGATCTTGCAACGGCAACGACGGTGATTGAAGGGCAGTATTTGCTTGGAAAAGATATCGACGCGACTTCGGCTACGCCTAACTCGCATCTTGGCTACGGCGTGAAAAATTCGTATACGACGAGTGCAACGGCAGGGTTTGCGGGAACTCTCGACGGAAACGGAAAAACGTTGAAATTCAATTTTGATACTTGCGGTTTGTTAGGACGCTTGCTTGACGGTGCGACGGTGAAAAATATCGCTCTCGACGGCGCGCAAACGGTGAATACGCAAAACAAGCTTACGCCCAGCCTACTTGCGCATACGATGGAAAACGATCCTGCGGGCAACGGCGTAAAGATTGAAAACGTATATGCAAAAATGAAGCAGTCGGTCAACGTTCCAACGTATAGCGTAAGCGTACTCGGAACGCGCGATTTGATGTTGTTGATGACGAACGTAGTCGTGGAATGTTTAAATATGGACTTAACCAAGCGTACGGGCGTGCTGTTTTATGCCGATAACACTCGTAATTATCAAAATGCGGGAACGAACACGGCGCTTGATAAGGCGCAAGCAAAGCTTTCGAACGTATACGTAGTGTCGAATAGCTCGTATATGGCACAATGGGGCAATGCGACTACGGCGGACGGCATAACGAGCGTTAAAGCTATCGTCGCAAACAACGTGGATACAACGAATTATTCGTTGTTGGATAACTCTACTTACGCTTACACGGGCGTAAACGTATACGAAAGCTATACGGCGCTTGCGGAAGTATCTTTTGACGGTATGCTTTGGAGTGTAGACGTGGCGAATAGCACGCTAATTTGGAAATCTTAAAAAAAATAAATGTCTGCCCCGACGGTAAAACAATCTTCGGGGTACGGCATAAAAAAAGGAGAGAATTGATATGAGAAAAAACTATGTAGCTTTAAACATGCAAATTCAGTTATTGCACGCAGACGTAATCACGGCTTCCGGCGACGATTACGTGAATTTCAACCCGTCGTGGTTGGACAACGATTAAGGAGGGAAAAAAGATGAAGAAGAATTTTAAAAAATACGTAATCTCTTTGTGCGCGCTCGGTTGCGTAGGCGCAATGGCAGTCGCTTCGGGCGTTCTTTCGGCTTCACCTGCCAAAGCGGCTGAACCGACGGAAGAAAGCAATTATTTCGCGATGGTAGGTGGCGCGCAAGTGCGTACCGTTCCCGATAGCTTGGGGATCCGTTTCACGACGAACGTCGGCGAATACTACTACAACGCTTATACGACGGCGGGCTACGAAGTGTCTTTCGGCGCGCTTGTTTCTAAGTCAAGCGACGTTTCGTCAATCAGCGCAGAAGACGCGACCACCTATCTTGCGGATATTCCTTGCACGAAAACGGTTAAGTTTGACGAAAACGGGGATTTTGAATATACGTCCGCAATCGTCTACGACAAAACGGCGTATGAGTTTACCGACGCGCAATGGACGTCGGCAATCGGAATGGAATTGACGGCGCGTGCGTATATCAAGCTTGAAAAAGCAGGTAGCACGACGTATGAATACGCAGACGCTACGGATACTACCCGTTCTATGCGCGCGGTGGCAAACGACGAAATTATCGACGGAACGGACGAAGATATTATTTCCGATTTAAACGAGTACTTAGGCACGCAGACCCGCAAAACGAATTTTGAAGCTTACGAAACGGCGGAAGCGGTAGAGGGCAAAGTGCCTATGACGGTTTCAGGGCTTAGCACGGGGTATACGCAGGCGTATATCGGCGCAAAGCACGTGGGAACGGTTTCAGGAAACGCAATTTCGTTCGACGAAAGCGCGGTGGAGAGTATGGGCTTAACGCTTGGCGAAAAATACGCGTTGTCGCTTTTTGACGATAGCAATAACGTATATTCTATGCAAGTGATGTACGTGACGGATAAGCTGACGGTCGGCGCGGATATGAAAGTGTTTAACGTTGGTGAAGACCAAACGGAGCATAATACAGGATATTATATTCTTGGAAACGATATTCAATCTACAAAAACAAATTTTGATATGGACAGCGCGACGACTGGTTATCAGTTCCACACAAAATACGGATACGGTACGAGCGTGATAAAAAGCGGGTCTGTTGCTGCAAGCACGGTTACGGTCGGCTTTGCGGGAACGTTAGACGGGCAAGGATATCAATGGCGTATCGAAGGACCCGGTGAGCTTGGTTTATTTGCGTATCTTGGCGACGGGGCAATGATTAAAAATATCTCGTTTGATTTCTATTCCACGCAAAATATCCAAAACAGAAGCTACGTCGGCAATAACGTTTTGGCGTATGCAATGGACGGAAGGGTGGATTTGGATAACGTACATATAAAAATTGCGCATAATGCGTTTACGTCTAATGGCGTTAATAGGTATTTGATATATAATAAAGGCGTAAATCTTTATATGAATAACGTAATTGTTGAAAATACGGTGTACAGTAAAGATTGTGTGGGTGGAGTTTTGTTCTTCTCTGACGCGGGGCGCGGTAGTCTGACGAGCGATGATTATCAAAATTCTCGCTATAAAAACGTTTACGTAATCGCGGGAACGGCTGACGATGAAACTACGACGGACGTAGATGAAACGGTCGTACCGTATATGACGAATTGGC
Organism: Clostridia bacterium; assembly: GCA_017471945.1. Lineage (GTDB taxonomy): Bacteria > Bacillota > Clostridia > Christensenellales > Borkfalkiaceae > Scatosoma. Next base: position 18,525 of record JAFURH010000080.1, read on the forward strand.
ACTTAACGTATTTCGACACAAGTAAATTAGAACTCCGTTATATCGTTGCAGGAAACGACGAGATAGAAACGTACGAACATACGAACGGAACGACGTATGAAAGCAAGCAATATAAGAACGTATTGCGCTACGTGTCGCTTGCGGACTTGTACGAAACGTTCACAGAAAGCAATCCTAATCCGTTGGCGTGGAATTGGAACGGCACGGAACTCGTTTGGAATAAATAACCGTTGAACGCTAAGTTTAGGGAATAGCCTTGCGCTATTCCCTTGCTTTTCAACGTTAGGCGTAGAACTCGCAAAAAAGGTGATTATATGATAGAGCTTTTGCAAAACAGAGAAAAAATAAAAGAAATATTGTTAGAGAACGAATACGGACGTTTTCCCACTTCTCCTACGCGAGTATACGCGGAAGAATTGCCTGTAAGTGATGCGGATAAGGTGTTTTGCGCGGGAAAAGCGCCGATCGAGCGGTATTTGCTTAAAGCGGACGTTTACGGAAAAACAGTGGCGTTTCCTATCGTGATGTGCTTTCCGAAAGGGGCGAAAAAACCCGTAAAAACGGTAGTTTCTTTAAATTTTGAAAGAGAAATTCCGAATAAGTATTTTCCTGCCGAAGAAATTATTGATCGGGGTTGGGCGTTTGCGTTCGTTTGCTACGAAGATATTACGGTAGATAGCGAACAAGCCGATGAAAACGCAAAAATCCTTACGACGGAATTTTATACGGGAAAGCTCGTTATGTGGGCTTGGGCGGCTATGCGAATACGGGATTTTTTGGAAACGTTTAAAGAAGTTGATCAAAAAAACGTTGCGATCGTAGGACATTCCCGTTTGGGAAAGACGGCGTTGCTAACGGCGGCGTTTGACGAACGGTTCGCCTTCGTTCATTCGAATAATTCGGGTGTAGGCGGCGCGGCGTTATATCGCGAAATTAACCAAGAATGTGAGGATATCCGTATTCTTGCAACCGTACGCCCGTATTGGTTTTCAAAAAAATATCCGTCGTTTATCGGTAAGGAGAAAGAGTTGACGTTTGATCAAGACTGTTTATTACGCTTAATAGCTCCGCGCGTTTTATCCGTTTCGTCGGCAAGCGGTGATCCGAGAGCCAATCCAAAGGGGGAGCTGAACGGCGCGCGTTTTGCAAGTTCGGCTTGGGAAAGCTTGGACGTTAGCGGGCTAATCGCGCCTCAAAGCGCGGAAATCGGCGTTCCTTATCACGAGGGGAAAGTAGGGTATTATCTGCGTGAGGGGTATCACTATTTTTCCCGTGAGGATTGGAACGTAGCTTTGACCTTTTTTGAGAAAAATCTCGTGGAATAGAGAACGGAGAAAATTTTATGGACTATGAAATTATAGATTTTCACACACATCCTTTTTTAGAGAGTACGTTTGATATTTCTTCGCATAAAGAGTATTTAAAGCTTCAAAAAGAAGATACTTTACGATTGCTAAAAAATCTTGGGGTTGTGAAAATTTGCGGTTCAGTTTTATGTTTAGAAAAAATTGGGCAAGAAGAAAACGCGTGGGAAACGGTGCAGACGTTTAACCAAAAAGCGCTCGAAGCCCGCGACTACTACGGGGATTTTTATGAAGTAGGCTTTCACGTTCATCCAAATTACGTAAAGGAATCTTGCGAAGAAATGGAGCGTATGCACGCGCTTGGTGTGAAACTGATCGGCGAACTCGTGCCACGTCGGTTTGGCTATGACTACGCGCATAAAGGTTTAGACGAGATTTTTGCGCTTGCGGGAGAATACCAAATGGCGGTAAGCTTTCATTCTATGGACGATACGCAAATGGACGAAATGGTAGCGCGGCATAAACACACCACGTTCGTGGCGGCGCACCCGCTCGAAAAACCGACGTTGCTTCGCCATATTGATAGAATGAAAAAGAACCAAAATTGCTATCTTGATCTTTCGGGGACGGGACTGTTTCGGTTTGGTATGCTCAGAAGACTGATTGACGAAGTAGGCGCGGAGCGTATTTTATTTGGGTCGGATTATCCGATTTGTTCACCGGCAATGTACGTCGGCGCAATCGTTTTAGACGAAACGTTGACGGAAAGAGAAAAAAGGCTTATTTTGAGCGGAAATGCAAAACGTATTCTTGCTAAGTAAAGGAGTTATTATGAAAAGTTTAAAAGTAGATAAATTGCAAGTAGAAATTTATGACAACAGGACTTTAATGGGCGAAGCTTCGGCAAAGGATATTAAAGCGAAAATTGCGGAGCTTTTAGCGGAAAAGGCAGAAATCAATATGATCTTCGCCGCCGCGCCCTCGCAAAACGACGTGTTAAAATCGCTCGTCGAAGATAAAGAAATCGAATGGAACAGGGTCAACGCGTATCATATGGACGAATATATCGGGCTGGATAAGAACGCGCCGCAAGGGTTTGGGAATTTCTTAAAGGCGCATATCTTTGGGCTCGTACCGTTCAAGAGCGTCAATTACATAGACATCACAACGACGAATCCCGAAGCGGAAGCGGAGAGATACGGAAAATTGCTTCAAGAAAATCCTACGGATATCGTGTTACTTGTATTCGGGGAAAACGGGCATATCGCGTTCATCGATC
>JAFURH010000012.1 GCA_017471945.1 Clostridia bacterium
CAGAAGATGACACAACTTAATATTTTATACGTAAACCTATTTGCTATTATATATTATATATAATGTTTATAGGTTTATTTTTTACGATTATAAAAAGTTTACACAAGTAAGGGGAAAAACATCTTACTAAAAATTTGAGCATATGGAAACAGGCTAAACTCCTTTATTTATAAGGGATTTTCAATGTTTTTATTGCCAAGTTTACACAAGTAAAAGGAAATACAGGCACGGCGCAAAAATACGAAAACGGCCGTATCGCCGCGGGAAAATACGTTTCGTCGTTCGTCGGCTTTTTTCCCGCCGACGACCCCGAATACCTTGCGCTCGTGATCGTGGACGAACCGCAGGGCGCGTATTACGGTTCTGTCGTCGCTGCTCCCGTCGCGGGAGAAATTTTCCAAGGAATTATCGATTTAAAAAACATACGACCGCGCTTGTCTGAATAAGATATAGCAAAGGGAAATTATCGAAACTAAGGGGGAAGTAAGAATGCTTTTATCGGAGCTTATCGACGGACTGGACGGCAAGGAGATCTACGCGGCGAACCGCACGGGGCTTTCGGGGATACAAATCAAAGGTCTCTCGGCGGACAGCCGTTTAACCAAAGACGGAGATCTTTTTTTCTGTATCCGAGGCGGGGCGGTGGATTCTCATCGTTTCGCGCGGGAAGCGGTGGCGAACGGAGCGGTCGCGCTCGTCGTGGAATATAAGCTGGAATTGCCCGTGCCGCAGATCGTGGTTGGCGATTCTCGCAAGGCGATGAGTCTGACCGCGGCGGCGTTTTACGCCTATCCGTCGAAGGATATGAAGATCGTTGCGATCACCGGTACGAACGGCAAAACGACCACTTCGTATATGCTCGCTTCCATCTTGGAAGAAGCGGGTAAAAAGACGGGGATTATCGGCACGCTGGGTATTTCCTACGGCAAAAAAAAGATCGCGCCCGAACTCACTACGCCCGATCCCATTTTCTTGCAGGAAACGCTTGCGGATATGCGTGCGGACGGCGTCGAATACGTGGTGATGGAGGTCTCCGCGCACGCGTTACATTATAAAAAGACGCTCGGAGTAAACTTCGCCGCCTGTATCTTTACCAATCTGAGTCAAGACCACCTCGATTTTTTCGAGAATATGACCGCTTATTCCCGCGAAAAAGAAAAGCTCTTTGCGGACGACGTTTGTCCGCTTGCCGTCGTAAACGGAGACGATAAAACGGGCAGAGGACTTTTAAAACTTCGCCGCAATCCCACTTTCGTCTACGCGATCGATTCTCCTGCCGACGCTTTTGCCGTGATCACGTCCGAAGGATTGTACGGCTCGGAGTTTATGCTCAATCTTTCCGACGAGCTTTGTCGAGTTTCCCTTTCGATGACGGGGCAACACAATATCTATAACGCGCTCGCCGCCGCGACCTGCGCTTCGGCGATGGGGATCTATATCGGTCATATCAAAGACGGTCTTAAAAAAATTCGTACGGTCGGGGGCAGGCTCGAACGGGTGGAGCGTTTCCACGGCGGGGATATTTTCGTCGATTTCGCGCATACGCCCGACGGACTCGAAAAGTCTCTCGCCGCGCTCAAAGCGCATTGTAAGGGCAAGCTGATCTGTCTGTTCGGTTGCGGGGGTAACAGGGATAAGACCAAACGCCCGCTGATGGGGGAAGCGGTCGCGAAAAAAGCCGATTTCGGCGTGCTCAGCTCGGATAATCCGAGGTACGAAGACCCGCTGGACATCATTTCGGATATCGAAAAAGGCTATCGCAGGTTTTCCAAAAAATACGTCGTCGTGCCCGATCGGGAAAAGGCGATCGACTACGCCCTCGACCTTTTAGGCAAAGGGGACGTTCTTCTCGTGGCAGGTAAGGGCGGGGAAGAATATCAGGAAATAATGGGTATAAAATACTTTTTTAACGACAATGATATAATCAAAAAACGAATGGAGCAAAAACGCGAAAATCCTTTTCTTTGATTTTGCGTACTTGACGATTTATGAAAACGTATTTATGGGCGGCTCTCGCCGCGTTCGGACTTTCTTTTCTTCTCTGCGCTCTTTTGATCCCTTTGCTTCGCAAAGTCAAAGCGGGGCAGAATATTTTATCCTACGTCAAAGAGCATAAAGAAAAAAGCGGCACGCCGACGATGGGCGGGCTTGCTTTTATTCTCGCCGCCTCGATCGTATCGCTCGCGTTTGCGCCCGAGATCGACCGTTTTACCGTCGCGACGCTCGCGATCGGTCTTTCGTATATGCTGGTCGGGTTGATAGACGATTTATTGAAAAAAAAGCACAAGGAAAATTTAGGACTGAAAGCCTATCAGAAGCTTGTATTTCAGCTTTTCGTCGCGGTGTTTGCGGGCGTTTTCGCCGTCCGTTCGGAGCGAACGGTTTTATATATCCCGTTTACCGATCTTTCTTTCGATATCGGACTTTGGTCGTTCCCGCTCACCGTGTTTTGTTTTCTTGCCACCGTCAACGCAGTCAATTTAACGGACGGGCTCGACGGGCTCGCGGCGGGGGTAAGCGCGCCGTTTTTCGCGTGTCTTGGCGTTTTGTCCGTCCTTCGCGCGGGCGAAACGGGCGCGGGGATATTGTCTTTTTGCTTAACGGGCGCGCTCGTTGCTTACCTCGTTTTCAACAGTCCCAAAGCCTCCGTGTTTATGGGGGATACGGGCTCGCTTTCGCTCGGCGGGTTCGCCGCCGCAATCGCCTCGTTTACGGGCAACGCCTTATATATCCTCGTGATCGGTTTGGCTTTCGTCTTTACGGTCATAAGCGTGGTGTTGCAGGTAATATACTATAAAGCGACGGGCGGGAAACGCATTTTTTTAATGTCGCCCGCGCATCACCATTTTCAGCAAAAAGGGCATTCCGAAAGCAAGATCGCTTACGCGTATTTCACCGTCACGCTGATTTTGGGCGTGCTTTCGATCGTGGCCGCGCTGTAAGCAACGCGCGGAAATAAAAACGTAAATAAAAATTCGAGGAGGAGAATTTATGTATCCCGCAAGACAGGTATTTTTCGTGTTGGGGCTTTCCCGTTCGGGGAAAGCGGCGGCGGAATTCTTGCTCAAACGAAAAGCGAAAACCTATATCTTCGACGACGTCGTGGGCGGTATCGTCGAAAAGAATATCAGGGAATTGACGGCTATGGGCGCGGAGTTTTTAACCCGCGAACAGGTGGAAAAATCGGCGGATTTTTGCGACGTGCTCGTGCTTTCTCCGGGAATCCCTATCGACCACCCGACGGCGGTCGCGTTTAAGCGGCAGGGCAGGGCGGTGATCGGCGAAACGGAGCTTGCCGCGCGCTATCTTTCCGCGTATACCGTTGCGGTGACGGGCACGAACGGAAAAACGACCACCGTTTCTATGATCGAGAAGGTACTTAAAGAGGGCGGGCTGAACGCCTATGCTTGCGGGAATATCGGCTCGCCGCTGATCGAAGCGACGGAGCTTTCGGAAACTTCCGTGGCGGTTGCGGAAATTTCCAGCTTCCAGCTCGAAACCCTGCAATCGTTGCGCCCGCATATCGCCGTCGTTCTCAATTTGAGCGAGGATCACCTAAACCGCCATTATAATATGGAAAACTACGTGTTCTTAAAGAGCCGACTTTTGAAAAATTCCACGGAAGCGGAATACGCCGTTTTGAACTACGACGATCCGCTCGTACGGGAAATGACGGAAAAGACGAAAGCGCGCGTTTTGTATTTTTCCACGCAAGGGAAGGTCAACGGCGCGTATCTTTTGAGCGGCGATCTGTATTTCGGCGCGGAAAAAATAATGCCCGCGGGCGAATTGATCGTCGAGGGCGTACATAATATCGAAAACGCTTTGGCAACGCTTGCCGTGGCGAAAATAATGGGCGTGCCCACGCCCGCGATCGCAAAAGCCCTTCGCGATTTCAAGGGGATCAAGCACCGTATCGAACGGGTCGCCGAGATCAACGGCGTTACCTATATCGACGATTCCAAAGGCACGAACGCCGACGCGACGAAAAAAGCGATTTCCTGTATGAAAGAGGAAACGGTGCTGCTTCTCGGGGGGAAAGATAAGGGCTACGAATACGATTCTCTGTTCGCCGCGTTGCCGCAAAGCAAGGTCGTACACGCGATTTTATACGGCGAAAACCGTTTCAGGCTTTTGGAAAGCGCGATGAGCAGAGGGTATAAAAATTTTACCGTTTGTAGCGGATTCGATCTTGCCGTGCGCCTTTCGGGAATGATCGCAAGAAGCGGGCAAACGGTGCTCCTAAGCCCCGCGAGCGCAAGCTTTGACGAATTCGGAAGTTTTGAAGAGAGGGGGGATAGGTTTGTCGAAATCATACGCTCGTTCGAGTCGGAACGGCTTACGGACGGAAATGAAGAATACGGGCTCGCCGTTGACCAAGACGAAAACAAAGACGAAGAATAGAGTATTCGGCGATCTTTCCATTCCCATTCTTACCGCCTTTCTTGCGGGGTTCGGGGTACTTTCCGTCTATTCCGCAAGCTCGTACGCGGCGAAGGTTCAATACGGCGACTCCTTCTATTTTATGAAGAAACAACTGATCGGCTTCGTGATAGGGCTTGCGGGTATGATCGCGCTCGCCTTTTTCGACCACCGTAAGCTGAAAGGCAAAAAAGTGCGATGGTTCGCGCTCGTCGTTCCCATCGTGCTCCTGTTGCTCGTGTTCGTTCCGGGCGTCGGTAAAAGCAACTACGGCGCGACCCGTTGGATCGGCGTGGGCGGGGTCACCGTCCAGCCCTCCGAGCTTGCGAAATACGGTTTTATCGTCTTTGCTGCCGCGTATATGTCCGAGCGGATGGGCGAGCTTCGCACCTTCAAAGGCGTGTTGCCCGTCCTTTTTTCGGGCGGGGTCATTTGCGTTCTCATTATCTTAGAGCCCAATATGTCGGTCACGATGTGTGTGGGCGCGCTGATGCTCGTGATGCTGTTCTTGGGCGGTATGAAAATGAAGCATTTCTTTTTTATCGCTTTGCCCGTTCTTATCGCTGTGCCCGTACTCATCATCGCAGAGCCCTACCGCTTACTTCGCCTCAGCGCCTTTCTCGACCCTTGGGCTTCTCCGAAAGAAGAGGGGTATCAGCTCATTCAATCTCTCTACGCGCTCGGCAACGGCGGCTGGTTCGGTACGGGGCTGTTCAATTCCCGTCAAAAATACCGTTTTTTACCTTTTGCGGAAAGCGATTTTATCCTCGCCATTATCGGCGAGGAATGGGGATTTATCGGCATTTTCGCGCTGTTTTGCATTAGCGCGCTTTTGGTTTATCGCGGAATCAAAACGGCGGCGCGGGCAAACGACTTTTTCTCCTTTTTGCTCGCGGCGGGGATCACGGCGGTATACGCGATCCAAACGGTGATCAACGCGCTCGTCGTGAGCGGGGCGATCCCGCCGACGGGGATACCGTTGCCGCTGATCAGCTCGGGAAACACCTCGCTCATTATCACGATGTGCTCGATGGGCGTGCTCTATTCGATCTCGCGAAGGAACGAAAAGGAGCGGCGCGCCCTTTAATCACAAAAGAAATACCCAAGGCATACAATGAAACATAAGGAGCTTTATTGTATGGATAAATTTATGATAGAGGGCGGTCGGAAATTATTCGGCAAAGTCGAAGTACAAAGTGCGAAAAACGCCGTTTTGCCTCTCCTTGCCGCTTCTGTTTTAACCGATGAACAAGTGAAGATACGAGGCGTTCCCGCGATCAGCGACGTAGAAAATATGCTGAAAATTTTAAGCGAACTCGGCTGTAAGATCAAAAGGACGAAAGATTGCGCGATCATCGACGGCAAAAACGCAGTTTCTCACGAAATCCCCGCAAGGCTGACGAAGGAACTGCGTTCTTCCGTTTTTATGCTCGGTTCGGTATTATCGCGCTTTCAAAAAGCAAAAATATCCTATCCCGGCGGTTGCGATATCGGGCTTCGACCTATCGATCTGCACCTTTCGGGCTTAAAGCGTTTGGGCGTTCAGATCGTTGAAGAAAACGGTTACATAATCTGCGTTGCGGAAAACCTAACGGGCGCGGATATCCTTTTGGATTTTCCCAGCGTCGGCGCGACCGAAAATATCATTCTCGCCGCAGTCAAAGCAAAAGGCGTCACCGTGATCAGAAACGCCGCCAAAGAACCCGAGATCGTCGATTTACAAAATTTTTTAAACGCGATGGGTGCAAAAGTGGCGGGCGCGGGAAGTTCTACGATCGTGATCGAGGGAGTGAAAAAACTCCACGGCGTGGAATATACGCCGATCGGGGATCGTATCGAGGCGGGAACTTTCCTGATCGCGGCGGCGGTTTGCGGCGGAGAAATCGAGGTGGAAGGAATTTCTTCGGAAAATATTGCGGCACTTTTACATAAATTGCGTGAAAACGGTTGCAAAATACATATAAAAAATGATAAAATATACTTAGGAAGCGACGGCAACCTCAAATCCGTAGACCTCGTCGAAACGACTCCTTTCCCCGGCTTTCCCACCGATCTGCAAGCGCAATACTCCACGCTTTGCTGTACGGCAAGTGGCACGACGCTCGTGGTGGAAAATTTATTCGAAACCCGTTTTAAATTTGCCGCGGAGCTCAAAAGAATGGGCGCGGACATTTCCGTGCGCGACCGCACGGCTGTCATTCGCGGCGTGAAAAAATTACACGGCGCGTGCGTGACGGCAGGGGATCTTCGGGGCGGCGCGGCGCTCGTGATCGCGGCGCTCGGCGCGGAAGGCGAATCGTCGGTATACGATCTTTCCTACGTGGATAGGGGCTACGCCGATTTCGAATATAAGCTGCGCAAGATCGGCGCGAATATCAAAAGAATTCATATATAAGGAAAAAACTATGCAAAAGAAAAAATTTTGGGTGATTTTGCTCACGGTCATCGTGTTTTTGGCGGGGGCGTTGCTCGGCGTTACGAACGTCTACCGCGTGGACGACGTAGTGGTGAAGATCGACTACGTTTCCGAAGCCTCCGCTCCCGAATCGGAAGCGCTTTTAAAACGCCTTTCCAAAGCGTATAAAGGGCAATCCACGCTGTTCGTGGAAAAGGACGAGGCGAAGAAGATCTTCGAAGATTTTCCCTATTTTCGAATGACTTCTTTTTCGACGAAACACCCCAACAAGGTAGTGATCAAAGCGACGGAAGACGAGGAGTTCTACGCCTTTGAAAAAGTGGACGGCGGGTATTATATTCTCGGACTTGACGGCGTGGTCTTAGGCGAGCGCGAAACGAGCGTCAACCGCTCCGACGGCGGGGAAAACGTGTTGTTGTCGGGCTTTGAGGCAACGGGTGAAAAGGGCAAAAAACTCGTCGGCGACGGGGTGGATACGGCGATCGGATTTTTGAGCGTGCTCTCCGAAAAACTCGGCGGTATCCGCAACAATATCACGAAGGCAGACTGGCAAACGCCCGCGTCTACCGCTACCTATTTAAACCTCGAAACGGTGGAGGGAGTTCGTCTCTTGATCGAGAATCCCCAAACGCTCACGAAAGAAAAAGCCGAACGGCTCGCCGCGTATTATACCGCGCTCGAAGACGGGGCAAGGCTTGCGGGCGAAGTGTGGGTGACGAGTACCGAAGAAGGCGAAATCCGTATCGCGTATATGCAAAACGGGCAAAATTAAAAGAAAATTCTTTGAAAACGCGCAGGAATGCGCGTTTTTTTTACTCAATCCATTGACAAATTATGCAAAATGTTATATAATAACAATAAGATTTTAACGGAAGCAGTTTTTACGGAGCGGAAGAAATTATGGCAAACGAAAGCGTAGCCGTACTCGATATACGGTCTTATGAAGTCACCTTTCTGATCGGTTCGAAAGGGGTAAACGATACCTTCGTGTTTTACGGTTCGAGGAGCGAGCCCTACGAAGGGTATTCGTCGGACGGCTTTTTCGACGGGGAATCTTTCCGCCGCGCGGTGATCGCCGCGGTGACGTCCGTTCGGCAGAACTACGAAGGGGAGATCGGCGAAGTGTTCGTCGGCGTACCCGCCGCGTTCGTTTCCGTAAAGAGCAAGGGGCATACGATTTCCTTTCCCTCTAAGCGAAAAATTTCCTCGCAGGAAGTGGACGCGCTCTACGAAAGCGGCTTCAACGAGCTTTTAAAAGAAGGGAAATGTATTCGCCGTTCGGATATGTATTTCTCCCTCGGCGATAATCGTAAATATTTCGGAGAAAAGGAGATCCGCGGCTCTTCCTCGGCTTCCTTACAGGGCGCGCTTTGCTATTATTTCGCGGACGAGCAGTTCGTAAACTGCACGACGGCGATCTTAAAAGAACTTTCTTTTGAAAAGATCGATTTTATCCCGTCCTCGCTCGCGCAAGCGATGTATCTTCTGCCGCAGAAGGTGCGGGAGGGGTACGCGTTCCTTCTCGATATCGGGTTTTTGTCCTCGACTTTTTCCGTCGTCTACGGCAACGGAATCGTACGTGAGGAATCCTTTGATCTGGGGCTTGGTTATATCCTCGCTTCCTTGATGCAGGGCTTGAATATCGATTATGAAAAAGCCGAAGAGATCCTCTATTCCGCGAACGTTTCGGGCGGTACGGTTTCCAAAGACCTTCAATGGATGGACGTAAGCGGCGCGGCGTATTCGGTGCGGCAGATCAACGAGATCGTAAAATGCGGGTTCGACGATCTTTGCGAGGCGATCGAGGAGTTTTTTGCGAAATACTATCGCGGGAAAAACGCGGCGATGTTCCAGTCTAAACCCATTTGTATCACGGGCGAGGGCTTGAACGTTTCGGGTGGCGCAGAGCATATCGCGGGTCGGCTCAACAGAATGACGCAGGTGCTCTATCCCGATCTTCCTTATTATGATAAACCCGTGTTTTCTTCGAGAATGGCGCTTTTAAACGCCGCGCTTGGAGAGAATAAAAAACACGGACTTCTTTATAGAATTTTCAATGCATTCGGAGGAAAAAAGAAATGATGAACAACTATGGCGAAAACGAAAACTTCGGCGGGTATTCGTATAACCCCGCCCCTCAGGAAGAGATTCCCGCGGTGGAAGCGGAATCGAATAACCTTTCGGGCGTGGCTAAGATCAAAGTGATCGGCGTCGGCGGCGCGGGGAATAACGCCGTCAACCGTTTGATCGAATCGGGGCTTCAAGGCGCGGAGTATATCGTGGTCAACACCGATAACCAAGCGTTGCTTCGCTCGCAGGCGAACCGCCGTATCCAAATCGGCGTAAAGCTTACGAAAGGGCTCGGCGCGGGCGCTGATCCTTCGGTGGGCAGAGCGGCGGCGGAAGAAAATAAAGAGGAGATCCAAAACGCCCTCAAAGATACCGACCTTCTGTTCATTACCGCGGGTATGGGCGGCGGTACGGGTACGGGCGCTGCACCCGTGATCGCAAAGATCGCAAAGGATATGAAGATATTGACGGTTGCGGTCGTTACCCTGCCTTTCACCTTTGAAGCAAAACGCAGAATGGACAACGCGACGGCGGGCGTGGAAGAGCTGTCTAAATACGTAGACTCTATTATCACCATTCCCAACGACAAGATCCGTCAAGTCGTGCCGAAGGGCACTTCCTTTCCCGAAGCGCTTAAAGTCGCGGACGGCGTACTCCGTCAAGGAATTCGCGGGATCGCGGAGCTTATCGTCAAGCCCTCTTTGATTAATCTCGACTTTGCGGACGTGAAAACCACGCTCAAAGGTCGCGGGATCGCGCATATGGGTATCGGCGTAGCGAAAGGGGAAAAGAGGATTTCCGACGCGGTGCGTTGCGCCGTATGCAGTCCTTTGCTCAACACCACGATCGAAGGCGCGAGCTCGGTGATTTTGAACGTCGTGGGCGGGAAAGATTTATCGCTCGACGAAGTGTGGATGGCGGCGGACCTCGTGAAAGGGGTGATCGACTATTCCGCAAACGTTATTTTCGGCGCTTGTATCGACGAGAGTATGTCGGATGAGGTAGAAGTCGTGATTATCGCGACGGGCTTTTCGGGTAACGAACAGGTAGGCGATTCGCGCGTGTCCTCGATGCAAAGGGCCTCCGCTCTTTCCGAAAAGATCGATCGCAGTTTCAACGCGACTACTCCGCAAACGCAACCCGAACAGCCGATCCCCCCGTACAATTATCAGCCGAACGCATATCAGGGCGGCTATGCGCCCGCGCCTGCGCAAGGTTTCGCGCCGAACGTACAACCGAACGGCTATTATCCTCCCGCGCAGCCTGCGGCAGCTCCCGCTCCTGCGCCCGTGAACGAGCAAAACGGCACGTTTGAACCCGACGATCCCATTCCCACCGCGCAAGCGAAGGAAGAACCCGTGGACAGAAAACACCGTCCCAGATTCGTCGATTTCTTTATCAAGAAAAATAAAGATCAATAAGTGACGAAAAAAATCAACCCGATCGGCTAAGTCCGTTCGGGTTATTGTTTATAAAAAAAGGAAAAGACGCCCGATTTTCGCGGACGCCCTTTCGAGGAAGAATAAATCAGATAGTGTGAGCGATTGTAAGTAGTCCAAACGGACGATCGTTAAAATTCTTCGATCTTAACGATTTTAATAATTATACCATAAAACGACCGAATAGGCAAGTAAATGGAAATATTTTTTTGTTAAAAAATTATGATAGCGGTCATAAATTTTGCTTATGCCAAATATAATATCGTATGTGGCTTGACGGATTAGGCGAAACGCGGAAAATTTATTTTATCGGGATCGGCGGGGTGAGTATGAGCGCTTTGGCAAAGCTCACGCGCTGTATCGGATATCAGGTATCGGGAAGCGACCTCGTTTTAGGCGAAGAGGTAGAAAAGCTGCAAAAGGCGGGCGTGCGCGTCAGAACGGGCGCGTTTTCGGGCGAGCCTTCGGAAGAACTCAAAAACGCCGACGCCGTAGCGTACACCGACGCCGTGCCCGAAACGGACGGGGAACTGATCTTTGCAAGAGCGGCGGGAAAACTGATTATAAAACGCTCGGAGCTGTTAGCCCTCGTTTGCCGAAAATTTTCCTTTACGACCGCCGTCGCGGGCAGTCACGGGAAAACGACGTGCACGGCAATGTGCGCGCATATCTTAAAATCTGCCCGCGTGCCTTTCGCGGCGCATATCGGCGGAGAAGATATACGGCTTGGCAATTTCTACATAAACGGCTTCGAACACTTCGTCACAGAGGCTTGCGAGTATAAGAAGAATTTATTGACTTTGCGCCCCGACCGCGCGATTTTATTGAATATCGACCTCGATCATATGGAGTGCTACGACGGCGAAGAGGATCTTGTGAACACGTTCAAAAGCTATTGCCGAAACGCCAAAACGGCGTTCGTGTGCGCGGACGATAAACGAAGCGAAAGGCTGGGGGATTTTCCGACCTTCGGTATAAAAAATCCCTTTGCGGACTATCGCGCCGTCGATTGGAAGCACGCGGGCGAAAAATACTCCTTTACGGTTTTGGAATACGGTCGGGAGCTTTGTCGCGTAAAGCTTTCCTGCGTGGGGTGGTGCAATATCTACAACGCGTTAGCCGCGTTCGCGGCGATGAGAAGCTACGGCTTCGACGAACGGGAGATCGTTTCGGGGCTTGAAGAGTTCACGGCGGTCAAACGCCGTTACGAAGAGATCGGGAAATACCGCGGCGGGAGCTTTATTTGCGACTACGCGCATCATCCCAAAGAGATTGCTTCCACGCTCGCCACCGCCGCAAGCGCGGCGAAAAGAAATCTGTTCGTGGTCTTTCAGCCGCACACCTATTCCCGTACGAAGCTTTTGATGGAGGAATTTGCGAAAGTTTTAACGCCCGTCAAAAACCTCGTGATCTATAAAACGTATCCCGCCCGCGAACGCTACGACGAGGAAGGGAGTGCGCATACGCTCGCAAAACGGGTGGGGAGTTTATACGCAGAGAATATCGTCGCGCTCAAAACCTTTTTGGAAAAGTCGGTAAAGGAAGGGGACGAGGTGCTTTTTTTAGGCGCGGGAGATATCTACTACGCGGCGAAATTTTTACTCAAAGAACTGACGGAATAAACGGAAAAACCATAAAAAAAGAATAAAAATTCGGGCGCGCGCGAGAAAAAGAAAAAAACTTGCGTTTTCGCCCGATTTTTTGCGTTAATCCGTTTGATAAATTCTTAAAAAAATGTTATAATGTATAAGAATGAGTCAATGTCGTTTACTTTGGAGGTATTAAGTTGAGCAAGCGCAAAAGAAAAGACGGGGCAAAGAACAATAATTCGGAATTTATCACGCGGGAAAGCTTCAGCGCGGTCTGCGCGTTGTTTTCGGCGTGCGCGCTGTTCGTGCTCTTCACGGGCTCGCTCGTGTTCGGCGAAATCGGCAGTTCCATTCAAACGCTTCTCCTCGGAATATTCGGCTACGCGGCGTATCCGCTTTTCGCGGCAGGGGTCTACCTTGGCGTGACTTCTTTGTTCGGCGCTCGACTCGTAAAACGGCGCAAAACGGCGTTCGTGATCTGTCTTTCACTCGTCTTTTTGGGCTTGATCTTACATACCGCGTTTACCTATCCTTGGAAAATGGACGGGTATTTGACGAGATGCTTTAAATCGGGCGAAAATTTCCCCTCAACTACGGCGACGGGTTGGTTCGGCGGCTTGTTCGTCGCGGGGCTGGTTGCGCTCACCACCAAGGTCGGCGCGATCGTGATCTTTTCCGCGCTGTTCTTGCTTTGCGTATATCTTTCCGTCGTGGCGATCAGAAAGAAGCCCGCAAAAACGGCAAACGTTCCGCAAACGCCCCAGTCGGTTCGCCCCGAAGAAAACGATTCTCCGATCACCATTGAAGGACAAGCCGCTACGGAATCGGCGGCGACTTACGCACCGCCCGTAAACGGGAATTATCCGAGCGGTGGCAATTATCCGCCTCCGCAACCGCAAAATCCTTATCCGAACGGTTACGGTTACGGCACGGCAAGCGTGCGACAGAGCCCGGGCGTCGTGTTGCCCGACGAGAGCGGTTTTTCGCCGTTCGCGCCTCCGAAGCCCGCGCCCCCGCAAAACGCCCCGCAATACGAAGGGCAGAACGGACGGGATTTTCTGTTCGGGCTTTCTCCGTCGGAAAGCTATCAAAAAAATCTTCTTTTCGACGCGAACGCGAACGTAAACAAACGCCCGCCGATGGAAGACATTCCCGCGCCGCAAACGAATTCTTCGTTTACGCCGTCTTATCTTAATTCTTACGAAACTTCCGTAAATACCGCGCGGACTACGCCCGCGCCCAGACCGATAAACGAAGGCTACGCGGGATTTACCCCGCCCGCGCCTTCGCAAGCCTCCGAGCCTACGCCGAGCGTGTATAACGCGCCGTTTGCTCCCGAGCCTACGCCCGCTCCCGCGCCCGCCGAGCCGACCTTTGAACGGCAAAGCTTTCTTCGCGATGAGAGCGAGCAAGACCGCCCGATCCTTTCTTCGGAAGGGTTTGAAAGGACGGACAGGACGGAAAGAAACGACAGAGACGAATACAGCGATTATTTCTCACTTTCCAATCCGAATATCTACGGCAGGGACGAGGAGGACGAAACGATCACGGGCGGTTCGGCGGAAATTGTTTCACCGCGCGAAAACGATCGCGTTTCCGAACGAGAGGAATCCCGTTTTGAAATAGAAGAACCCCGCTTTGAACGGGAAGAACCGAGCTTTGAACGCGAAGACCGTAACGCTTCCGCTTTCGATATTTTCGACGAACGGGAAGATTCCCGCGAAGAGGAGAGAAGGGTCGAGCCCGTGCGTGAAGAACCCAAACCCGTTCCCGCGCCGCCCCCGCCTCCCAAACCTCGCGTGATCAAACCCTACGTTCGCGTGCCTCTCGATTATTTCGACTGTCGCGACGTGATGCCCGATACGAACGAGATCGAAGTGGCGAGAACGAAAGAGGAGATCGTCAACACCCTCGCGAGCTTTAAGATCAACGACGCGACGGTTTCTTCGGTCACCTTCGGACCTACCGTCACGCGGTATAACGTGGTCGTACCCCGTCATATTTCCTCGAAAAAAGTCGTTGCTCTCGATCAGGATATCGCGCTCAATCTGCAAGCGGCGGCAGGGGTGAATATGTACCCCAACTTCGAGGACGGCGCGGTGAGTATCGAAGTTCCCAACCGCAAACGCCAGTTCGTGCAACTCGGCTGTATGCTCACGGGCGACGCGTACGTAAACGCAAAGCCTTCGTCGCTCACCTTCGTAATGGGTAAGGACGTCGGAAATCGTAAAGTTTACGGCGACATCTGTAAGATGATCCATTTACTCGTCGCGGGCTCGTCGGGTTCGGGTAAGAGCGTGTTCTTAGGCTCATTGATCATCAGTTTGATCAATAAATATTCTCCCGCGGAACTTCGGTTGATTTTGATCGACCCGAAGAAGACGGAATTCGTACTCTATAACAACCTTCCGCACCTTATGATCAACGAGATCATCACCGACGTGCATAAAGCCATTCAAAGCTTGAATTGGGCGATCGGCGAAATGAACCGTCGTTACGGACTGTTCGAACAAATGAGCCGCGCGGGAACGTATGTCGTGAATATCGACGAATACAATTCGCATCTTGCCGAAGGCGAGGAAAAGCTTCCCAAGATCGTCATTATTATCGACGAGCTTGCCGACTTGATGCTCGCGGCGAAAAAGGACGTCGAGGACAGAATTCAGAACTTAACGCAAAAGGCGCGTGCGGCGGGTATTCACCTGATCGTCGCGACCCAACGCCCGTCCGCGGACGTCATTACGGGCGTAATCAAGGGCAACCTTCCTACCCGTATCGCGTTTGCCGTGGCGGCGGAAGTGGACTCCCGCGTTATCCTCGACCAAACGGGCGCGCAAAAGCTTCTCGGCAAAGGGGATTTTCTTTACACGATGTCAGGCGTCAACACGCCCGTCCGCGTGCAGAGCGCGTTTATCTCCTCCGAGGAATCGCAGAACGTTATCAACTTTATCAAAATGAACAACGAAGCCTACTTCGACGAGTCGGCAACGGCGTTTATCAATAATTCCCGTCCCGCGGGCGATTCGTCGCTCGACGCAGGCGAGGAAGGAGTAGAGGGCGTATACGTAGAAGCGCTCCGCTTCGTGATTTTAAGCGGCAGCGCGTCCATTTCAATGATCCAGCGCAAATGCTCCGTCGGTTATAACAAAGCGGGTAAGATTATCGAATGGATGGAAGAAATGGGCTACATTTCTACCTTCGACGGCGCGAAAGCGAGAAAAGTTCTGATCACCAAAGAAGAATTTGAAAGCAAATACGGCGCGCTTTAAAAAATTTCAAAAATTTTCCAAAATTTTTTCAAAACAGGCATACGGTTGTCATATTTTGTATGATATACTATAAATGCCGAATAAGGAAACAAGAAAAAGATGTTGCGAGAAAAACTGTTCGGGCTCGTGTCGCTCGGTTGCGATAAAAACCGAGTAGACAGCGAAAAAATGCTCGGGATTCTCAAAGAAAAGGGATATTCCACGACGGACGACCCCTCGAAGGCAAATATTATTATCGTCAACACCTGCGCGTTTTTGGCGTCCGCGAGAGAAGAAGCGATCGAAACGGTTCTCGATCTCGCGCAATACAAAAAAAGCGGACGGCTTGAAAAACTCGTAGTGACGGGATGTCTGCCGCAAAAGTTTATCGGCGAGCTTTTTGCGCCTTTACAAGAAGGGGATATCTTTCTGGGAATCAACGAATACGAAAAACTTATTCCCGCACTCGAAGAATGTTATCGGAGCGGGAAAAGGCAAAACCTCGTCGGCGAAGGAGGGGATACCATCCGAAAAGCGCGGGTGCTTACGACCGATCCGCACTACGCCTATTTAAAGATCGCGGACGGGTGCTATAATCATTGTACTTACTGTTTGATTCCTAAGATCCGTGGCAAATACCGTTCTTATCCTATGGAGGAGCTTTTAAAAGAAGCGGACGAGTTAGGCGAGGTGTCCGAATTGATCGTGGTCGCGCAGGATTCCACTCGCTACGGGGAAGATCTGTACGGCAAAAATCGGTTCGTAGAGCTTTTGCGGGAACTTTCCAAGCTGGAAAATATCCGCTCGATACGGCTTTTGTATTGCTATCCCGACGTGATCGGCGACGAGCTGATCGAGGAAATTCGAACGAACGAAAAAATCGTAAAATACCTCGATATTCCTTTGCAACATTCGGAAAATCGGGTGCTAAAACTAATGAACCGTAAGGGCACGCGGGAAAGCTATTTGGCGCTTTTTAAAAAGCTTCGGGAAAGCATTCCCGAAATCGCCGTCCGCTCGACCTTTATTTCGGGCTTTCCCACGGAAACGGAAGAAGAATTCGAGAGAATGAAAGAGTTTTTGCGGGAAGCCAAGCTCACCAATTGCGGGTTTTTCGCCTATTCCAAAGAACCGGATACGGGAGCTTCGAGAATGAAACCGCAAATCCACCACGCCACGAAAAAACGGCGGGTAAAAGAGTTGTATCTCGTGCAAGGGGAAATTTCGAAAGCCTTTCTTTCTTCCTTTATCGGGAAAGAGATCGAGGTGCTTTGCGACGGGATCGACTACGATAAAAAATGCTTCGTCGGTCGGGCGTACTTCAACGCTCCCGATATCGACGGAAAAGTATATTTCCACGCTGCGGAAGCGGCGCAAGGAGAAACCTATCAAGTAAAAATCAATGCCTGCGACGAATACGATCTGTACGGCAACACGGAGGACTATATCTTATGAACTTACCCAATAAAATTTCTTTGGCGCGAATTATGCTGATTCCCGTTTTCGTGTTATTTTTCTTTTGGAATTTTTCGGGACATTATTTCGTGGCGGCGGGAGTATTCGCGCTTGCGGCGATCACCGATTTTATCGACGGGCATATCGCGCGTTCGCGCCACCTTGTCACCAACCTCGGTAAATTCCTCGACCCGATCGCGGATAAGGTATTGATCGCAACGGCGTTTATCCTCGTGCTCACGGCAAAAGAAGAGGTTTTTCTTGCGTTCGGCAGAGCGAATACGGCGGTGTATATCCTTGCTTCCGTATCCGTTTGCATTATCCTTGCGCGCGAGCTTATTATCAGCGCGTTCCGCCAGATCGCGGCGGCTGCGGGGATCGTGCTTGCAGCGGAAAAGCTCGGCAAGTTTAAAACGGTCTTTCAAGATCTGTCCGTATTTGCGCTGTTGGTCGCGGCAGGCTGTACGGGTACGGTCGGCAAGGTCGTTTCGTGGATCGCGGTCGGCTTGTTTACGATCGCAACGGTGCTCACGATCGTTTCGGGTATTTCGTACGTATGGAAGAATAAACAGGTTTTAAAAGACACTCAATAAATTTTTATAAGGAAAGAACGGTAGGATATGAAAAACGCGTGTATCGTACTTCGGAATTGCAAAGAAAGCTTTTCCTCGCTCGATTTGTCCGCGACGGACGAATTTCTTGCCGGCGGCTTCGCTTTTGAAGAAACGCGCTTTTTAACGCAGTTCGACGACGCGCCTTTGAAAAAATGTCTCGCGGAATTTTCCGAACTTTACGAAAATATCCTTCTTCTCGTCGATAAATCGCTTTTGCAAGCGGCGGGGAAGATTTGCGAAGAACTGCTAAAAGGGGAGTTTTTCCAAGGCACGCCTTCGGGCTCGGGAATTTATTCCGCGGACGGAAAATCCTTGTTTTTGCTCTCGGCGGACGGCTCGGCAAACGGCGCGGGCTACGCGAAAGGCGTCTGCGTTCCTTATCTGCAAAAAAAATACGGTATCCGCACGGACAGAATGGTGATTCGGACGATCGGAGTAAACGACGGGCATATGCGCGAACTCATCGAAGAAGCGCGCCGCGTGAGCGAAGATAAGATACGCTTTCGAAGAACGCGCAAAAACGACGAGGATATCCTCGAAATCGTCTACGACGACGGCGTTTCCAAAATGCTTACGGACGACGTTATGCGGCTTCTCGTGAACGGATTAGGGGAAAATCTCTACGCGCTCGACGACACTCCCATCGAAGAACGACTCGTGCAGCTTTTGAACCTTCGCGGCTATAAAATCAGCGTAGCCGAGTCTTTTACGGGCGGCGGCGTAGGCAAAAAAATCGTTTCCGTATCGGGCGCAAGTAAGGTCTATTTCGAAGGGATCAACGCCTATAACGAGCTTTCCAAGCAAAAGCGGCTCGGCGTTTCGGAATATACCTTAAAAACCGCGGGCGCGGCTTCGGAGCGAACGGCTTATGAAATGGCGGCAGGACTGATCTCCACGGGAGATTGTGATATTTCCGTTGCGACCACGGGGATTGCCGGTCCTTTATCGGACCGAACGGATTCGCCCGTCGGTCTTGCGTTTATTGCCGTAGGCGATAAAGAAAAAGTTTTCGTATATCGTTATAAATTCGACGGTACGAGAGAGGAGATCACCGCAAAAGCCGTCAATTATGCGCTGTACCTCGCGTATAATCATTTGAAAAGGATATAAAATAAGAATAGGAAAAAAATTAAACAGGAGTATACAGATATGGCGAAAGAAAAGAATACGGAAAAATTAAAGGCGCTCGACGCCGTGCTTTTGCAGATTGAAAAGCAATACGGCAAAGGCTCGATTATGCGCCTTGGCGACGAAGCGGGGCAGACGGAGATCGAAGTGATCCCTTCGGGGTGCTTAACGCTCGATTTGGCGCTTGGGATCGGCGGATTCCCCCGCGGCAGAATCATTGAAATTTACGGACCCGAATCTTCGGGTAAAACGACGGTTGCGCTCCACGCGATCGCGGAAGCGCAAAAAATGGGAGGCGTTGCGGCGTTTATCGACGCAGAGCACGCGCTCGATCCCATCTATGCGAAAAAACTCGGCGTAAACCTCGACGATCTTTACGTTTCTCAGCCCGACACGGGCGAGCAAGCGCTGGATATCACGGACGCGCTCGTGAGAAGCTCGGCGGTGGATATTATCGTCGTGGACTCGGTTGCCGCGCTCACGCCGAAGGCGGAAATCGAAGGGGATATGGGCGACGCGCACGTCGGTTTGCAGGCGCGTTTGATGTCGAAAGCGCTTCGCGTTCTCACGCCCGTGATCAATAAATCCAAAACCTGCGTTATCTTTATCAACCAGCTCCGCGAAAAGGTCGGCGTAATGTTCGGCAACCCCGAAACGACGACGGGCGGTAAGGCGCTGAAATTCTACGCCAGCGTTCGTTTGGACGTAAGAAAAATGGATACGCTGAAAGACAGCGAAGGCGCAATGGGAAACAGAACGAAAGCGAAGGTCGTGAAAAACAAGCTCGCGCCTCCTTTCAAGCAAGCGGAATTCGATATCGTGTTCGGCGAAGGGATCTCGCAGGAAGGCTGTATTATCGATATGGGCGTACAATACGATATTATCGAAAAGAGCGGCGCGTGGTTCAGCTATAAAGGCGATAAGATCGCGCAGGGTAAAGAACGCCTTCGTCAATACCTCAAAGATAATCCCGAAGTACTCGCAGAGCTTGAAGAAAAGATCCGCGCGGCGGCAAAGGGCGAAGAGACGGAAGACGAAACAGTTCAAACGGAATGATCTTTCTTTGTTGGATAATTTCAATGTTCCGTAGGGCAGATATGCGCGTAAGCTTATAAAATACGGAGCAGATTTTTGTTTCGTATTTTTAAAAGGCGTCAGGCGCTTTTTAAGGAGTTGTTTATGAAAAGTAAATTTTTAAAGTTTTTTGCGAGTGCGGCGCTTCTTTTTTGCTCGGTGTTTTGGATCGGAGGCTGTATGCAAATGAAATCGGAGGATTTTGAATTTACCCTGTTAGAAGACGGTACTTATTGTCTTACGGAAGTAAAAAAAACCTCTTTAACGAAAGTGGTCGTTCCTGAAAAATATGATGAAGTAAGCGTAACGGCTATTTCAGAAAAGGCCTTTTTGTTTTGTTATGGCTTAAAGACTTTGACGATTCCCGATACCGTGACAAAGATTGAGGAAGATGCGTTTTTTGATTGCAGCGAATTGGAAAACGTTACCGTTCCCGCTTTTGCGTGCGAATATCTTCCCAAAGGTTCGTTGAAAACTCTTGTAATTACAAGCGGAGAAATTCCAAGTAGCGCGTTTCATTATTGCGAAAATTTGACGACCGTGACTATCGGTAATTCAGTTACGAGTATTGGAAATTATGCGTTTCAATACTGCGAAAAATTGACGACCGTGACGATCGGTAATTCGGTTACGAGTATTGGAAGTCAGGCGTTCAACTCCTGCGAAAACTTGAGTAATATACAATACGCCGGTACAATGGCGGAATGGCGAAAAGTTAAAACGGAGTATAGTTGGGCTGGTTATATTAAAGCGACGTACGTGAAATGCACCGATGGACAGGTGCAAATATAAAACGTTTAAGGAAAGCATCGACGAATAGACGGTGCTTTTTAATTTTTTGTTTGGGGAAAAACGTGGGGATCGGAAAGGGACAGATGTCTTTAAGAAATCGGGAGTCGGTCGTATATTTTCATAAATATTTTGCGTAGATTGACAAGTTCTTTCTTTCAAACAATTGACATTTTATTCGTTTTATTGTACAATAGTCGTAGATAGAATAAATAACCAAGGTTGGTTGTATAAAAAACCGTTTATGCAACCGCTAAAAGTATAGTTTTTATCAATTTCTAATTTTAATACAGGAGGCATCTTATGAACAATGTTAATTTGAGCGTCCTGTTTCTCGCGGTAAGCGTTCCCGTAATGCTCAGCATTATTTTCGGGTTGATTGCGGCGGTCGCACTTGCGGTGCTTTTCATTTTCCTTAACGGAAAAAGAAAGGCGGAAAAACAAGTGGGAAGCGCAAAACAGCTCGCTGAAAAAGTGCGTGAGAGCGCGGAAAAGGAAGCCGCTAAAATCATAGCGCAAGGCAAGGAGGACAGCAAGCGCGCTCTTAAAGAGGCGCTCCTCGAAGCAAAGGAACAGGACTTAAAATTAAGAAACGAATTCGAGCGTGAAACGAGGGACAAAAAGGCGGAGCTTCAACGTATGGAGCAACGTTTGACTCAAAAAGAGGATTCGCTCGATAAGAAGATCGAGGCTGTGGAAGAGCAAAAGACCCATCTTTTGAAGCAGGAAGAAGAGGTCAAGCTCTTGCAGGCAAAGCTCAGTTCTCAGCACGAACTGATGATCCAAGAACTTGAAAAAGTCGCTCAGCTCACCCGCGACGAGGCGAAACGCCTTTTAACGGAAGAGATTCTCGACGAAACCCGCCACGAAGTGGCGGTGCAGGTTCGGAATATGGAACAGCTTGCAAAAGACGAAGCGGATATGAACGCGAAGAAGATCATTGCGCTCGCTATTCAAAAGAGCGCGGCGGATCAAGCTTCCGAGTTGACCGTTTCCGTCGTTCCGCTCCCGAGCGACGATATGAAAGCGCGTATTATCGGTCGTGAAGGCAGAAATATCCGCGCGCTGGAAAACGCGACGGGTATCGAGCTGATTATCGACGATACGCCTGAAGTGGTAATCTTGTCGGGCTTTGATCCCGTCCGTCGCGAAATCGCAAGAATTTCGCTTGAAAAACTTATCAACGACGGTAGAATCCACCCGACCCGTATCGAAGAAACGGTGGAAAAAGTGACCCGTGAGATCGATATGCAGATCAAAGAAGCGGGCGAAGCGGCTGTTTTTGAAGCGGGTATCTTCGGGCTTCATCCCGAACTTATCAAGCTGATCGGCAGACTCAAATTCAGAACGAGCTACGGTCAAAACGTTTATAAACATTCCGTGGAAGTATCGATGCTTGCAGGGCAGATGGCGGCAGAGCTCGGCTTAGACGTCAACTTTGCAAAGCGCGCAGGGCTTTTGCACGATATCGGTAAGGCGGTCGATCAGGAACAGGAAGGCACGCATATCCAGATCGGTGCGGATCTCGCGAAGAAATATAAGGAAAATCCGAATATCGTCAACGCGATTATGGCGCACCACGGCGACGTAGAGCCCAAGACGGTAGAAGCCGTACTCATTCAGGCGGCGGACGCAATTTCGGGCGCTCGCCCCGGGGCAAGACGGGAAACGGGTACGAACTACGTCAAGCGTCTTGAAAAGCTCGAAGCGATCGCGGCGGGATTCCGCGGTGTGGAAAAGAGCTATGCGGTACAAGCGGGCAGAGAGGTTCGCGTAATCGTAAAACCCGAACAGGTAGACGACGCACAAGCGCTCTTCCTTGCGAAGGATATCGCGAAAAAGATCGAAACGGAGCTTGAATATCCCGGTCAGATCAAAGTCAACGTCATTCGTGAATTCCGTAGCGTAGAATACGCCAAATAAGAAAAAACGAAAAAACTCTCCCGAATCCGTCAAGGAATCGGGAGAGTTTTCCGCTCACCGTAAGATAAAGGAAAAAGTTTAAAAAATTTTTTAAAAATACCCTATTTAAAGCTTGACATTTATTGCAAATTTAACTATAATGTCATAGTAACGCTTTGCGTGAAAATTGAATATGCTGCTATGGCTCAGTTGGTAGAGCGCGTCCTTGGTAAGGACGAGGTCGCCGGTTCAAATCCGGCTAGTAGCTCCAAGGCACTCGCAAGGGTGTCTTTTTTTTGTTTGCCTTGAAAGAACGGCGACGACCGAGGTCGCCATAAGGACGCTCGCAAGCTCGCTATTCCGTCGGGCAAAGCCCTCCTTACAAATCCGGCTAGTAGCTTTAAGATATTCTAAAGAGTGTCTTTTTTCTCTATAAAAAAAATCCGCCGTGAGGCGGATCTTTTAGGTATCGCTTATTTCAAATTTTTTCTACGTTGATGAGGTTCGAGTTACCGCTCTTTCCGTTCGGCGTACCGCCTGTAATAACGATCGTGTCGCCCTTTTGCACGAGTCCGCTCTTTATCGCCGTTTTTTTAGCGAAATAAAAGAGAATATCGACGGAAGTATATTCTTCCGCGAGCGCGGGCAAAACGCCCCAACTGAGCGCTAATTTGCGGTAGGCGTGCAAGTCCGTCGTGATACCGATAATGTTGATGTTCGGACGGAATCTCGAAACCATTCGCGCCGTTGCGCCCGTACGCGTACAAACGACGATCGCGCTCGCGTTCAGATCCTTTGCGAGGGTCGCCGCCGAGTGCGATAACGCTTCGGAACTATTGTTGATGGAGAAATTGTCTATATATTGGATATATTGCACGTTGTTTTCGGCGCGCTGAACGATTTTCGACATCGCCGCGACGGATTCAACGGGGTATGTGCCCGCGGCGGTTTCGCCCGAAAGCATAACGGCGGAAGTACCGTCGTAAACGGCGTTTGCAACGTCGGAAATTTCCGCTCGCGTGGGACGGGGATTATAAATCATAGATTCCAACATTTCCGTTGCCGTAATCACTCGTTTCCCGTGAATACGACATTCGTCGATGATATGCTTTTGCACGTCGGGAAGCTCTTCGAACGGAATTTCCACGCCAAGGTCTCCGCGCGCGACCATAATGCCGTCGCATACCTCCATAATTTCAAGGAGGTTTTTAACGCCCGCGCGGTTTTCGATCTTCGCGATCAGGTCGATATGTTTGCCGCCGTGTTCCGCGAGGAAGTTTCTCGCGTCGAGCACGTCTTGCGCTTTGGAAACGAAAGAAAGGGCTACGAAATCCACGTCCTGCTCAATGCCGAATAATAAATCCGCTTTGTCTTGTTCCGATAAAAATTCGAGGTGAAGTTCTTTATCGGGGAAAAACATCGATTTACGGTTGGAAATAACGCCCCCGATCTCCACGACGCAGTTCACGCAAGGTTTTTCCACGCTGACGACGCGAAAAACGACGAGTCCGTTGTTCAAAAGGATTTTATCGCCTGCGGTCAAATCGTCGCAAATACCCGCATAAGAAACGCTTACCTTAGAGATATCGCCTTCCACGTCCTCCGTCGTAAAACAGAACGGATCGCCTTCGTTCAACTCTATTTTTCCGTCTTTAAAGGTCTTGATGCGGAATTCCGGACCTTTCGTGTCGAGGAGAATAGGCAGGGGGATTTGCTTTTCTTCCCGTACTTCCTTGATCAGTCGGATCTTTTTTGCGTGATCCTCGTGCGCGCCGTGAGAAAAATTCAGTCGCGCAACGTTCATACCCGCATCCGCCATCGCGGAAATAACCTTTTTGGATTCGCTCGCAGGGCCGAGCGTACAAATAATTTTCGTCTTTTTCATAAACAGCTCCCGAAAAAATACTAAAATAGAATTTTTTATATAAAAAATTTAAAAAACTGCACCTATTTTAACATTTTTTCGAAAAAAAAGCAACGGAATCAGGTGCATTTTTTCAAAGAAAGTGCTATAATATAAAAAGATTTGAGTTTGTTATACGGTCGCGGTGCTTTTTTAGCAATGAGGAAAGTCCGAGCTGCATAGGACAGGGTGCCTGATAACGTCAGGTGAAGGCGACTTCAAGGAAAGTGCAACAGAAATAAACCGCAAAAGCTTTGCTTTTGTAAGGATGGAAAGGCGAGGTAAGAGCTCACCGATACCGTGGTAACACGGTATGCAATGTAAACCCCACCCGCTGCAAGATTGGGCGTCCGTCAATAGGGCTGTCCGTCCGACGGAACGCCGTGAATATCGCTTGAGCTTATCGGTGACGGTAAGCCTAGATAGATGGCCGTACACGACAGAACTCGGCTTACAGACAGACTCAAATCCCTTGAAAATAAAAGGCTTCCCGTTATTTTGCGGGGGCTTTTTTATTGTTATTATGCCACGCATAATACCTATGTGGCGCATAATATGTCACGCGTAATACCTATGTCTGACATAGAGAAGTGCAAAAGAAAAAGAATTTTGCAAAAAATGACGAATAGTACAAACTTTGCAAGGCATACGATAGAGCAAAAGAAAAGAGGTGAAGCGTATGTTTTTGGATTTTTTGTGGGCGATAATCGGCAAGATCGTCTTTTTTACGGGAGCAATAACGGGAAAGAACTCTTTTCCCAAGCCCCTTTCGAAGGAAGAAGAGGAAAAGTATCTCGCGCTCGTAGCCGAGGGGGATAAACAGGCGAAGGAAATACTGATCAAGCACAATATGCGACTCGTGGCGCATATCGTTAAAAAATACACGGGCGCGGCGGAAACGGACGATCTTTTATCCGTCGGAAGTATCGGACTTATCAAGGCGATCGGCACGTATCGCCAAGGACGCGGCACGACGCTCGCCACCTACACGGCGCGGTGTATCGAAAATGAAATTTTAATGCTGATCCGCTCCAATAAAAAGCATAAAAACACGATGTCTTTGTCCGATCCCGTCGGCACGGATAAAGACGGAAACGAGCTCACGCTGATGGACCTTTTGTTTGAAAAGGAGGACGACGTATTCGACAAAGTCGAAAAGTCTGTCCAAAGGGAAAAATTGCTCGCCCAGATCGAAAAGATTTTAAGCGATCGGGAGTATAAAGTGCTGTGTTTGCGCTACGCGTTAAAAGGGGGGATTCCCTTGCCGCAACGCGAGGTCGCCACGGTAATGAAGATTTCGCGATCCTACATTTCACGCATTGAAAAGCGCGCGGTGGAGCGACTCCGAAAACATCTTCGCGCAGAGGATTTTTTTGAATAATTTCTCGTACAACAACGATAATCAAGCGCGCCGAAGGGCGCGTTTTCCTTACGTTTTTCTTGTCTGATAGAAAAAAAGGGGAAAATTTCCTAAAAAACCCTCGAAAAAGGGGTTCGCGCACTTGAAAATTTTTTTCGAATGTGTTATACTATATTCGGCTCGTTGCGGTTTGGACAAGCGACCGTACGGCTCAAAACTTGAGAAAAAATAATTTTTGGAGGAATTCGTAATGACAATATCGTCAGAAGTTCAACAGATGTTCTGCGTTGCAAAAGGCGCAGGCGTCGCGCGTCACCAAAACGCCGCTATTCCCGAAGAAGGCAAATGGATTCACGCGAAAGAAATCAAAGACATCAGCGGTTTTACGCACGGTGTCGGCTGGTGTGCGCCTCAGCAGGGCGCGTGTAAACTCTCTTTGAATATCAAAGAGGGCATCATTCAGGAAGCGCTCGTGGAAACGATCGGCTGTTCGGGTATGACCCATTCGGCGGCTATGGCTGCGGAAATTCTTCCCGGCAAAACGCCTTTGGAAGCGCTTAATACCGACCTCGTTTGCGACGCGATCAATACCGCAATGAGAGAACTCTTCCTGCAAATCGTATACGGTCGTTCGCAGTCCGCGTTCTCCGACGACGGGCTTTCTGTCGGCGCAGGTCTTGAAGACCTCGGTAAAGGCCACCGTTCGCAGGTCGGCACGATGTATTCCACCCTTCAAAAAGGCGTTAGATACCTTGAAATGGCGGAAGGCTACGTCACCCGTCTGGCGCTCGACGCGAACAACGAAGTGATCGGCTACGAATTCGTTTCGCTCGGCAAAATGACCGACTTCATTAAGAAGGGCTTAGAACCCAACGAAGCGTACGCGAAAGCGATGGGTCACTACGGCAGATTCTCTGCCGAACAGGGCGCGGTGAAATTCATCGATCCCCGTAAGGAATAATAGAGGAGGACAAGCAAATGGCATTATTTGAAGGTTACGAAAGAAGAATCGAAAAAATCAACGGCGTACTTGCCGAATACGGTATCTCTTCTATTGAAGAATGTAAAGAAATCTGCCTTGCAAAAGGCGTTGACTGCGATAAGATCGTAAGAGGCACGCAGCCGATCTGCTTCGAAAACGCAGTTTGGGCGTACACCGTAGGCGCGGCGATCGCGATCAAAAAAGGTTGCGTAAAGGCGGCTGACGCGGCGGCTGCGATCGGTATCGGTTTACAGGCGTTCTGTATTCCCGGTTCGGTTGCGCAAAACCGTTTGGTAGGTCTCGGACACGGCAACTTGGGCGAAATGCTCCTTTCCGAAAGCACCGAATGTTTCTGCTTCCTTGCAGGTCACGAATCCTTCGCGGCTGCAGAAGGCGCTATCTCCATCGCGCAGAACGCGAACAAGGTCAGAAAGAACCCGCTTCGCGTTATTTTGAACGGTCTTGGTAAAGACGCGGCGTATATCATTTCCAGAATCAACGGCTTCACCTTCGTGGAAACGGAATTCGACCACGCGAGCGAAACGGTGAAGGTCGTCTACGAAAAGGCGTTCTCCGACGGTCCTCGAGCGAAGGTTAAGTGTTACGGCGCAGACTCCGTATCCGAAGGCGTTGCGATTATGAAGCTCGAAAACGTAGGCGTTTCCATCACGGGTAACTCCACGAACCCTACCCGCTTCCAGCATCCCGTTGCAGGCACGTACAAGAAATGGTGCACCGAAAACGGCGTGAAATACTTCTCCGTTGCTTCGGGAGGCGGTACAGGCAGAACGCTCCACCCCGACAATATGGCGGCAGGTCCTGCTTCCTACGGTATGACCGACACGATGGGTCGTATGCATTCCGACGCGCAGTTCGCAGGTTCATCCTCCGTGCCCGCGCACGTAGAAATGATGGGCTTGATCGGTATGGGTAACAACCCTATGGTCGGTGCGACGGTAGCGGTTGCGGTTGCAGTCGAAGAAGCGATGAAAGCGTAAAATTTATCAATTAAAAAAAGGGCTTACGGTAAACGTAGGTCCTTTTTTGGTTGAATATTCAATATTTTTGGTTAAAAAGAGAAATTGAAGATTGTAGAAAATTATGTTAAAATAAAATTATCAAAGCAAAGGAGTAATTTTATATGACTAAGCAAAAAGCGTTTAAAAGGTTGGCGTGCATGTTGGCTTCGTTGTTCGTCGCGGGAGCGACGGCTTGCGATAAAGAGAAAGAGTACGAGCTGGAAATTTACTTACCGGAAACAAAAATGGCGATTGTACACGAAAAGGTTTCGGAGTATTTACAAGCAGACTTTGAAGAAAGCTACGAGCTTGTGAGTACGAATAAAAATCAGCACGCGGCGGCGCAATATTCCTATTTGAGCTTTGGCGGTAAATATTGCTCTGAATATAAAATTCGGGTTTCGCAGGATAAGAAATTTAAAAATTATTTCGATTTGTTTTTCGCTCCTCAAACGGAGCTTACAAAATATACCGTTAATCTCCGTATTTTGATTCCGAATACGAAATATTATGTAAAAGTAATGGCTTTGGAAGATCCTTCCATTTGTTCTAAAGTGGAAAGTTTTGTGACGGAGGATTGCGTTGTTCGCCCGCTTGACATTACGGATACAGATAATTTTAACGGACCGAAAAACGTCCGCGACGTCGGCGGGTGGAGTACGAACGACGGTAAGAAAATTAAGTACGGAATGATTTATCGCGGAACGTATCTTAATCAACGTTCGGGGGATAACGACCCGATTAAGCTTCGCGAATACGGTCGATACATAATGAAAAATTGTTTGGGAATCAAAACGGAAGTCGATTTGCGTACGTCGGGAAAAGACGACGTGGACTCAAACGCCGTTGAAAAAACGCCTCAAACGGTAAACATGATTTCGCCTAAATATCCTTATTATAAACTCACTTTACTGCAATACGACGACCTTTGGATCCCCGTTTATCAAGAAACTTGCGAAACGAGTTTAAAAGCTTTCTTTGCATTACTCGCTGATGAAACGCAATATCCAATGTACGTGCATTGTAATCAAGGTGCAGATAGAACGGGAACGCTCTTTTATCTTTTGGAAGGATTGCTTGGAGTGTCGTATGAAGACGCGGTACGAGATTTTGAGTTGACAAGCTTCTCGATTAGCGGCTTGCGGCTTCGCGACGAGGAGCAACCCGTCTTTGGAAACCATGTTCGTTGGGGGATTATGCATAAAAAAATTATGACTTACGGAGAGACCTATCAAAGTGCGGTGGAAGCATATTTATTAAGTATAGGCGTAAGCTCCGAACAAATTAAAAAAATAAAAGATATTCTTTTAACGGATTAACTATCGCGTAAAAAAGAGCGAGAAACTTTCTCGGAGTGGAAAATTTGGTGGACGCGAGAGGAATTTTGTAAAAAAAAGTGTCGTCGCTCGCCAACAAAGCGTAAGGATTGAGTTTGACTGTTATTCGCTCCTCGCACGAACCTCCGATAACGCGGAGTTTCTCATTAATCTCGCGCACAAAAAACACACCCATCAAGGGTGTGTTTGTTGGTGGACGCGAGAGGGCTCGAACCTCCGACCTCTACCATGTCAAGGTAGCGCTCTAACCAACTGAGCTACGCCTCCGAATTCTTACTGTGTCATTATATCAAATAAAACGAAAATCGTCAATAGTTTTTTATCGGTATTTTGCAAAATTTTGAAAATATCCGCAAAAAAATTTTCTTATCCCACGCGCTTCGAAGCGTTGACTTTTTTTCGAAAAAACAATATAATGAATATAAGGACGAAAGACGTTTACGGAGGAAAAAATGGTCTTAACCGTTTTATTAGGGATATTCTTGCCGTTTATCGGTACTACGTTGGGTGCGGGAACGGTGTTTTTGCTCAAAAACAAACTCGATCGTAGGATCCAGAAATTTCTGCTCGGCTTTGCTTCGGGCGTTATGGTCGCGGCATCCGTTTGGTCGCTGATCATTCCGGCGGCAGAACTTGCGTTGGAGGCGGGACAACCCGAATGGTTGCCGCCCGCGGTCGGCGTTGCGCTCGGTATGATCGCGCTGTTTCTGCTCGACACCTTCGTGCCGCACCAGCACGTGAATTCCGATTGTCCCGAAGGAAAAAAATGTTCTCTCGGTAAAAATAAATTACTGTTTTTATCGGTGACCTTGCATAACGCCCCCGAAGGTATGGCGGTTGGCGCGGTCTTTGCGGGGATTTTGGCTTCGGGTGCGCCGATCTCGCTTGCGGCGGCGTTTTCGCTTTCCATCGGGATCGCGCTTCAGAACTTCCCCGAAGGGGCGATCATTTCGTTGCCGCTGAAAGCCGAGGGGATGAGCAAACCCCGTTCGTTTCTCTACGGTGCAGGTTCGGGAATCGTAGAGCCGATCGCAGCGGGCTTGACGATCTTGTTTTCGTCGCTGATATTGCCCGTTTTGCCGTATCTTTTAGCGTTTGCGGCGGGCGCGATGCTTTACGTGGTCGTGGAAGAACTCATACCCGAATCGCAGGACGGCGAACATTCCAATATTGCGACGATAGGTTTTTTGCTTGGCTTCGTTTTAATGATGGTCTTGGATATGGCTTTGGGGTAAGGAGAAGAAAATATGAAAAAAACGGAAATACAAATGATCAACGCCGTTGACGAAACGGATCTGCAAATTTTGTCCCTGCTTCGGGATAACGCGCGCATTTCTTTAAAAGCGATCGCGGAGCAAACCTACCTTTCTTCTACGGCGATTGCCGCCCGTATTGAAAAGCTCGAAAGAAACGGCTACATTGAAGGCTACTACACTCGCGTCAATTCGGGTTCGTTCGGACTTACGATCAAAGCCTACATCTCCTTGGAGGTCGAGCCGATTCAAAAACAAGAGTTCTATCCGTATATCCGTTCCTGCCCGAACGTAGTGGAGTGTGATTGCGTGACGGGCGACTATTCGATGCTGATCAAAGTCGTGTTTGCTTCTACGACCGAGCTCGACCGTTTTATCGGTGAATTGCAACATTTCGGAAAGACCAAAACGCAGATCGTGTTTTCGACTCCCGTCGAACACCGCGACGTTTTTCCGATTCGCTGAAATCCTTTATTTATAAAGGGTTGACCGTTTTTTATAGCCCGTCAAAAAATAAACGACGGTTTCACGTGAAACTTAAATGCTCGCTAAAAACGCCTCGAAACTGATAGTTCGAGGCGTTTTTTATAAATTATTTTTGGATCGCTTGTGAAGCAAAGAGGTGATAGAATACTGCAAAGAACAGAATATTCAAGAGATAGATAACGGGTACTACGATCATCGAAAGCAGGTTTTGCGTGACCGCGAGGTCTACTTTCAAAATCACGGCGATCATCGAAACGACGATCAAGCAGATCACGAACAGGATCGCTGCGGTAAGGAAATAGGAGGCGTGTTTGCTCCGTTTTGCCTGTGCGTGGAAGCCGTTCGCCCAAAGGCACGCGCAAACGATAAAGAGAATTGCCGCCGCAACGCAGGCGCAGATAGGATACCAAACGGTGATGCCCAGCTGTTCTTTCAGAAAGAACGCCGCGATACTTTCAAGCGCTACGATACAAAGAACGATCAACGCCGATTTGAACAGGGAAAGTCCTTTATTGAAAGTGGCGACCGTGCCGTTTTGTTTTACGGGCGCGGGTTGCTTAGCGTTTGTTGAAGTTAGGTTTCCTGCCGTATTGATACGGATACCTTCCGCGGACGCCCGTTCGTGGAGATCGCCGAAGTTAATAACGGAAGGATTTCCCGTTTCTTCCTGTAACGTGGGAGCGGGGGATTGATAGGGAGAAGCGTTAGCATACCCGTTCACGCCGAAGGCAGGATTTGCCGTGTACGCCGCGTATTGTTTTGCGTTAAACTCGCGGATCGCGTTGTTTAAGTGATTTTCGCGGTTTGCAAGGTCAATTTCACGGGCGCGAAGATCGGCGATTTTTAAGTCGATTTCCTGCGCCTGACGGCTTAATTCAAGCGATAAATCCGCATTTCGTTTTTCCGTTTCGGCGTTCGTTCGCTGTGTTTCCGCTTTTTGGTTTTCAAAGGCGGAAATTTTTTCGTCCAGTTCGGCTTTTCTCGCTTCGTATTCCGCGGCAAGGGTAGTTTGCGTAATTTTAACGGAATCCAATTCGTCTTTTTGCGTGCAAAGCTTTTCCGTATCCGCTTTTAAGCTCGCGCTTTGCGAAAGATATTCGTTCCATTTTTCTTGCAGATCGAATTCTTTTGCGGATAGCGCGTTTTTGCGCGCGATAAATTCC
The DNA here is from genome assembly GCA_017471945.1 of Clostridia bacterium. GTDB lineage: Bacteria > Bacillota > Clostridia > Christensenellales > Borkfalkiaceae > Scatosoma. The sequence goes on from JAFURH010000012.1 coordinate 31,650, forward strand.
AACTGTTGTTGATTATATTGATTTTGCCGAAGCGTAAATTCCCGTTGTCTTTCCGCAAGAATTTCGTTTTCTTCGCGCAACCTTTCCGTTTGCGTTAAAATCGCCTGTTCGCGAAGGGCAAGTTCTTCTTTTTGTCTTTCGATTTCCTCCGAAGAAGCGTCGGCTCTCGTTTTTTGGCTTTCAACGCTACGCGTTTTTTCTTCCAACTGATATTCTTTTTGCGAAAGAAGATAGCTTTTTTCCTCTAATTTCGCACGTTCGGTTTTCAGAGTTTCGCGTTCCTCAGCCAAAACTTCCTTTTCTCGTTCGAGAAGCGCTTGCTTTTCTTCGATGGCTGCGTACTCCGATTTTAAAGAATCGTGTTCTACTTCCAGCGTTTCCGTTTTGTCGAGCAAAGCGGAACGTTCGCTTTCAAAACTTGCTTTGGCTTCATTCAGTTGTGCTTCTCTCTCGGTAAGACGTTGCTTTTCTTGTTCTAAAATCGTCTGTTCGGACTGGATCTTGGAAAGTAGGGCGTAGTTTTCGGAAAGCTTGTCCGTGAGTTGTTGTTTCATCGCGGAAATTTCCTGATTTTTCGCCTCTAATTCGTTCTCTTTTGCACGGGTCTGCGTTTTTGCCGATGCAAGCTCTTCCGATTGCCTTTGCAACAGTTCTTTTAAAGTGAGGATTTCGTTTTGACGATCGGTCAATACCTCTTTCGTCTCCGTAATTTCCCGCTCTTTCGTTAACAGCTCGGCTTCTTTTGCTTCGATTTCGATCTGACGGGTTTCCGCGAGTCGTTGCTGTTCTTCCAGCTTCGCCTTTTGTTCGCTCAACTGTTCCTTTAATTCGTTGAAATCGGATTTTTGCGTGCTCAGCGAGGAGCTTTGCACGGAGAGGAGCGAGCGCTCCCTTTGCAGCTCGTTTTTAAGCGCGTTCAACGCCGTCTTTTCTTCCTCTAAGGCGGCTTCTCTTGCCGCGAGCGCACGTTTGAGCTCGGTAAGCTCCGTCTGCTTTTCCGTGATAAACGAGAAATCGTAGTGGGCGTTCCCGTCGGAAATCAAGCTGTCGATGATCGTGCGCGAATACTCCCATTCGGAAAGATTGCGCTCCGTCACTTCCTTGCCCGCATCCGTCAAACGGAAATATTTTCTGCGCCCGCCGTTGGAAAAATCACCGTAATACGAATCGACGTATTTAAGAGATTCCAACCGCTTTAACGCGCTGTATAGGGTGGGCTGTTTTAACGAATAAAGCCCGCCGCTTTTCTTTTCGATCTCGTCGATGATTTCGTAACCGTATTTGTCGCCGTCGTATAAACTGCGCAAAATGATCGTGTTGATATGTCCGCGTATCAGATCGGAGCTGATCCCGAGGTTTTGCTCTTCGCCACCGGTCAAAGTATTATCTTCGTCAGACATAATAGCGTTTTTGCCGTCCATAGTATTCTCCTTGGTAAAATTATAAGATTTTAAAGGATTTTTTCCTATATATTTCTCCTTCATAGTATCTTACATAAAGTATTATACTACAAATACTTTAATAAGTCAATTCTTTTGCGGAAAAATTATTGCGGCGCGTGGAAATTTTTGTTAAAAAAGAAGCGGAATGTGCTTTTGGAAAATTGACATTTTTTGTAAAAAAGAGTATAATACGACTATGGAACTTTATCAGCATAACAAAATCTTCACGGTGAAATATTGTGAAGTGGATTTTAAAGACGAACTCAAACCCTCGACGACGCTTTCGTATTTGGAAGAAGTCGCTTGTTCCAGCGCGGACGAACTGGGTTTTGGCTACGATTACGTAAAGCCTCGCGGCGTAGCGTTTATGGTCACGAACGTAGCGTGCGAGTTTATCCGTCCCGTTCGGCTTGGAGAAAATATCACCGTCCGCACTTGGCCGACTCCGCCGACTTACGTCGTGTTCGGCAGAGAATACCAGATCTATTCCGAGCAAAACGAGCTGTTGTTGAACGCGTCCTCGCGTTGGTGCGCGGTGGAGATCGCAACGGGAAAACTCGTACAGTCGAAATTTTTCGATAATCAGGACTATTCGACCTATAATCCTACCCGCGCGCTTGAAGTGGCGAAATGGAAAATTCCCGTTTTTGCAATGGAAGAAGGGGAATTGCGTTTTACGCTCACGATTGCAAATTCCGAATACGATCATAATATGCACGTGAATAACACGCGTTACGCAGATTATTGTTTCAACGCGTTCACGATCGAAGAACTCGCCGCAAAACGGTTGAAGCGTTTTGCCTTTTCCTATATCAAACAATGTCGCGAAGGAGATATCTTGCGTTTCTATCGCAAGCAAACGGACGGCGTATGGTTCGTGCAAGGCTATAACGGGGCAAACGAACTCGTCGTGCAGTCGGAAATTTTGTTCGGGTAATAATGTCAATGAGGAAAAACGGTGTCAATAGAGAAATCCGCCCGATCGAGGGCGGAATATGCGCGCCGAAAGGCTTTCGAGCCAACGGCGTTTTGTGCGGGGTATCGATCGGGAACGATTTGGCGCTGATCGTCGCGGACGAGCGCTATCCGATTGCCTGTATCCGTTCGGATAACGCGTTTGTTACGCCTTGCGGCAACCTTTTATCACAACGCTCCAAGGACGGAAAGGCTCGCGCCGTTTTTTTCAATACGGGTATCGCGAACGTCTGCGTGACGGGCGGAGAACGATTCGCGTCGGAAACGCGTTTAAGCCTTGCCCGCGAAATCGGGTGCGAAGCTTCGGACGTTTTACTTTTTTCCGCGGGCGAGGTTTGCGGTTCGTTTCCTTTGGATAAAATTAAAGAAAAGATAACCCCCCTCGTCTGCGGGTTGACGGATGGGGAATCGGGAAACGTCGCGGCGAAAGAAGGCGTTTGTCTCGGTCGCGCGGTCTCTTTTGCGTATGCATTTGAATTAGGCGATTTTTCGTGTAAGATCGGGGGGATTGCTTCCGTCGCACCTCGCTTGTCGGGCGGGGTGAACGCTTCTCTCGTCGCCTTGACGACGGACGTGAATATCACTCCCGAGTTATTGGAAAAAGCCTTTGATTCGGCGTATAAAGATACGTTCGGTTTGCTTGGACGCAGGGATTCGCCTTTCGACGGCGCGGTGATCTTTTCTTCCCAAAAGGCGGGTAACTGCAAAATTTCCGTAGCGGACGGAGAGTATAAAAAATTTTCGGACGCGCTTTTCAAAGTCTGCGAAAAAATCGCGAAAAGGCTTGCGGTCGGGGAAGGGGAACGGTTGATAGAATTTTGCGTTTGCGGCGCGCGATCCAAACAACTTTCCCGCGCGCTTGCGAAAAGCTTAGCCGATTGCTTCGCCGTGAAACGGGATTTTAAAGAAAACCCGCACCTTTCCGAACTCCTTTCCGCGCTTGGCGCGGCGAGACTTCCGATCGAGATAAAACGCGCTCAAATACGCTTATCCTCCGATTCGGGCGAACTGCTTATAATGGAAGAGGGCGCGGCGTTGCCGTATAATCTTTCTCAGTGCAAAAAGATTCTCGCCTCGTCGGAAATTTTCGTGCGGATCGATTTCGGACAAGGCAATTTTTCCTCTTGCTCTTGGGCTCGCGTTTAAACGCATTTAAGAATATTTAAAAAAATATATAAAAAGTCTTTTCGAAAAAGTTGACAAAGAAAAATCGTCGTGCTATAATATATAGAAATGGACAGGTGAGAATATGTTGTTTCAGGAAAAGACGAAGAATTTAAAAGCGGAAGCAATGCAAAGCGGTGACCAAATGAAATCCATCGCCGACGTTTCCTCTTTTCTCTCCCTTTTTCCCTCGTCCGTTCAAGAATCATTTTCTAAAAAAGCCGACTGATTTTTCGAAATCAGTCTTATTTTTTGATTTAGGCTAAATTCGGATAAAAAAATTTTAAATATAGAAAGGAACGCTTATGAAAAAGACAAAAGTTTATCTGACGTTACAAAACGGAAAAGTATTTGAAGGCTACCGCTTCGGCGCAGACGGCGAAGCAGTGGGCGAACTCGTTTTTTCAACGGGTATGGTCGGCTATTTGAAAACGCTTACCGATCCCGCGTACTACGGGCAGATCGTGGTGCAGACGTTTCCGATGATCGGGAACTACGGCGTGATCGAATCGGAGTTCGACAGCGAAAAAACGCACCTCTCCGCGTATATCGTTCGCGAGTATTGCCAAGAGCCTTCTAATTTCCGCACCGAGCAAACGCTCGACGCGTTTATGAAAAAGGCAGGCGTGATCGGCGTATACGGCGTGGATACGCGCGAGCTGACGAGAATTTTAAGGGAAGAGGGCGTAATGACCGCTTCGATCTCTTCAAAACCTTTAACCGACGATTATTCTATACTGCAAACTTACGAAGTGAAGAACGCCGTGGCGGCTCTTGGCGAAAAAGAGGTAAAAACGTACGGCGAAGGCGGCAAATACACCGTTGCGCTGTGGGATTTCGGCGTAAAGAACAGCTCGCTTAACGATTTGACGGAAAAAGGATTTAAACTCGTGCGCGTTCCCGCAAGCTACACGGCGGAGCAGATCCTCGCCTTGCATACGGATGGCGTGATTTTGAGCGAAGGGCCGGGAGATCCTACGGAAAATACGGCGATTATTGAAGAAGTGAAAAAGCTTGTCGGCAAAATTCCCGTATTCGGGTTCGGGCTCGGGCATCAACTCGTCGCGCTCGCGCTCGGCGCAAAGACCGAGAAAATGAAATACGGTCACCGCGGCGGCAATCAACCCGTGAAATCCCTCGAAAACGGCAGAGTGTATATTTCGTCGCAAAACCACGGCTACGTGGTAGACGGCGAAACGCTTAAAGAAGGCGCAATCGATTATATCAACGTAAACGACGGCTCTTGCGAGGGGATTTCCTATCCCGAGAAAAAGGCGTTTACCGTACAATTCGCGCCCGCGTCTATGAGCGCGGCGAACGAAAGCAACGTTTTATACAATAAGTTCATAACGATGATGGAAAAGGAGTAAAAGAATATGCCTAAGAAAAGTGATATTAAAAAGGTACTCGTGATCGGCTCCGGTCCGATCGTGATCGGACAAGCCGCGGAATTCGACTATGCGGGCGCGCAAGCTTGCCGCGTAATGAAAAGCGAAGGCGTAAACGTCGTACTTTGTAACTCCAATCCCGCTACGATTATGACGGACAGCGCCCTTGCGGACGAAATCTATCTCGAACCGTTGACGGAAGAAAGCTTGAAGCGTATTATTATTAAAGAAAGACCGGACAGCTTGCTCGCTTCCTTGGGCGGACAAACGGGGCTTACGATGGGTTGTAAGCTTGCAAAATCGGGTTTCCTCGATAAATACGGCGTGAAACTCATCGGCACGAAGCTCGATGCGATCGACCGTTCGGAGGATCGCGAGCTGTTCAAAGAAACGATGGAGAAGATCAATCAGCCTTGCGTGCCTTCCGATATCGCGTATACGGTAGAGGAATGCGTTGCGATCGCAAACAGGCTCGGCTATCCCGTCATTATCCGTCCTGCCTACACGCTCGGCGGCGCAGGCGGCGGCGTGGCGTATAACGAGGAAGAC
>JAFURH010000081.1 GCA_017471945.1 Clostridia bacterium
CTATTCAAGTTATAAACTGGTGGATAACCTCGACTGCGTGGTCGGAAAAGTGCCTTGCTGTAAAATTTCCGTATTCAGCACGGACAAAGCCGAGCGGACGAGCTATAAAGTACTTTCGCCGATCGCGGAGGGCGTAAAGCTTACCCTTTCGGGCGGGCATTGGTGCGATATTTCCGATTTAAAAGCCAACAAGGGCGAGGCTATCAAGACCTTGCAAAAGCTATTTTCTATCAAGCGGGAGGAGTGCCTTGCGTTCGGCGATCATATGAACGACGTGGAAATGCTCCGCGCTTGCGCGCATACCGCCGCGCCGAAAAACGCATATCCGCCCGTCAAGGCGCAAGTAGAAAAAATTATCCCCTCGAACGCGGAGGGCGGAGTGGTGAAAGCGCTCGCCGCGATGCTGGAAAAGCCCGCACACGGGGGCAAAGGAGTGGCGTTATGGACGAAAAATTTATCATAGCTTCGGATATTCACGGTTCGGCGTTTTGGTGCGAAAAGCTTTTGGCGTTTACGGAAAAGGTTCAGCCGACCAAGCTGGTGCTTTTGGGCGATCTTCTCTATCACGGGCCGCGCAATCCCCTGCCCGTCGGGCACGATGCGAAAACGGTTTTCGAGCTTCTCAACGCTTGGAAAGAAAAAATTTTAGCCGTGCGCGGAAACTGCGACGCGGAAGTCGATCAGATGGTGCTGGAATTTCCCGTACTCGCGGACTACGCGCTGTTAAACGCGGGCGGAAAAAGCTTGTATTTAACGCACGGGCATTTGACGGGCGAAAAGAATCCCCCCGCCCTTTCCAAAGACGAAGTATTGTTGAACGGGCATACGCACGACCCCGTGCACAAGGTGCTTGAAAACGGGATCTTATACGCGAACTGCGGGTCGGTGGCGTTGCCGAAAGCGGGCACGCCCCATTCTTGTATCCTGTTCGAAAACGGCGAATTTTTGTGGATCGATCTTGAAACGCAAGAGATTTTCGATCGCGTGACTTTATAAAATTATCCCCCGACCCCCTATCTTTTTCGGGTCGGGGCGTTTTTTCTGCGTTTTTCCACGCTCGTATGCGGTTGACCGCATACGGGGTTTCCGAGATATGCGGGTAAGCGCATATCTTACGATCCGACGGCGATCGACGGTCGAAATTCGTCGAATGGAAAACTGTGCAAACGAGGCGTATATTTATGAAAGAAAACTTCGACAAAAAAATGCAAGAAATTCTAAAAACGGCGCAAAAGGGTACGACCCTGTTATTGCATAGCTGCTGCGCGCCCTGTTCGTCCGCTTGTCTTGAACGGCTGAAAGATACGTTTAAAATTACCGTGCTGTATTACAACCCGAATATCGACGAGGACGAGGAGTACGAAAAACGGAAAGCCGAACAGATACGGTTCTTGAAAGAAACGGGCTGGGCGGAGTTTTTGGACTGCGACCACGAAGCGGAAAAGTTTCACGAAATTTGCAAGGGCTTGGAAAACGAACCCGAACGCGGAAAACGGTGCTATCGTTGCTACGAGCTTCGCTTAAAAAAAACCGCCGACGCGGCAAAGGCGGGCGGGTACGAGTATTTCGGCACTACCCTTTCGTTAAGCCCCTATAAAAACGCCGAATGGCTAAACGAGATCGGGGAAGAGGAAGGGGGCAGGGTCGAGGTGAAGTATCTTTTTTCCGATTTTAAAAAGCAGGGCGGGTATTACCGATCTCTCGAACTTTCACAAGAATACGGGTTATACCGTCAGGATTTTTGCGGGTGCGTTTTTTCGAAGGCGGAAACGGAGAGAAAACGGCTCGCGCAAAGCGCAAAGGAGAATTTATGAAGCTTTTGATCCCCGTTGCGGCGGGACTCGAACAAACGGTAAAGCGTCAGCTTTTTTCCCTCGGATTTGAAAAAGCGCCCGCCGAAAACGGCAGGATCGAGGTGGAAGGCGATTTTTCGGAGATCGCGAAGCTGAATTTGTGGCTTCGGAGCGGCGAGCGGGTGCTCTTGAAGCTCGCGGAGTTCCCCGCTTCCACCTTCGACGAATTATACGAGGGCGTGTACGCGATCGATTGGGAAAACTACCTTTCGATGGATTCGCAAATTTTAATGGACGGCAAGAGCTATAAAAGCGCGCTCGGCGCGATCAAGGCGATGGGCGGGGTCGCGAAAAAGGCGGTGATCTCTCGCCTTTCTGATAAGCTTCGCGAGGGGCGAAAGACCTTTTCGGAAACGGGCGCGCGGGCGGTGATCGGCGTTTCCCTTTTTTCGGATATCGCGACGGTCACCCTCGATACTACGGGCGAAAGCCTGCATAAACGAGGCTACCGTTCCTTATCTTACGCCGCGCCGTTGAAAGAAACGCTTGCGGCGGCGCTTATCGACAACACCTTTTACAACCCCGATTCCGACCCCGAAAAGCCGTTTGCCGATCTTTTTTGCGGAAGCGGCACGCTCCCGATCGAAGCGGCGATCAAGGCGCTTCACCTCGCGCCGGGGCTTGGGCGGGAATTTGATTTTTCGCGTTGGAAATGCACCCCCGTGGGGGTACTAAACCGCGCCAAGGAAGAAGCGCGGGACTTACAAAGGCGGGACGTTCGTCTCGATATTTACGGCGGGGATATCAACCCCGAGGCGATCTCGATCGCCAAATATCACGCAAAACGCGCGGGAGTGGAAAAGCATATCCGTTTTTCCGTCGCGGACGCGCGGAAATTCCAAGCCTCGAAAAAATTCGGCGTATTGCTCTCCAACCCGCCCTACGGGGAACGGCTTTCAGACGAAAAAGAGGTGCAAAAGCTGATGAAGGAGCTCGGGAACACCTTCCGCACTCTGCCCGACTGGAACGCTTACCTGTTCACCGCTCTGCCCGACTTCGAACGGTACTTTGGAAAACGCGCGGACAAAAAGAAAAAGCTTATGAACGCAAATTTGCCCTGCGGGTTTTATTCCTACTTCGGAAAATCCCCCCGCGAAACGGAAAAACAAGCTTTTCAAAAGTAAATTTTCACACGGCGAAAGACCTTTTGCCGTGTTTTTTCAAGTATATACTTGATTTTATCAAGTTTATAATAAAATTTATATATTTTTATCAAGCGAAAATTGTTTTTCGGGCGTTTTTTCGACAAAGAATAAAAAAACGGTCGGTTTTTATTGACATTTTGGTGAAAATCGCCTATAATCGTATCGTAAAAAGTATCAAAACCAAAGAAAAGGAAGTAAAAAGTATGAACGTACCCGAAATTTTCGGCGAAAACGTCTTTAACGACGTAGTGATGCGGAGCACTTTGCCCCGCGAGGTATACAAATCCTTGCGTAACACCATCGACGCGGGCGAAACCATCGATATGACGATCGCGGACACGGTGGCAAACGCGATGAAGGACTGGGCGCTTTCCAAAGGCGCTACGCACTACACGCATTGGTTTCAGCCGCTCACGAATTTAACGGCGGAAAAGCACGACGGCTTTATCGAGCCCGTCGGCGGCGACTCCGTGATTATGCAGCTGACGGGAAAATCCTTGATCGTCGGCGAGCCCGACGCGTCCTCTTTCCCTTCGGGCGGGTCGAGAGCGACCTGCGCGGCGAGAGGGTACACGGCTTGGGATCCCACCTCCCCTGCGTTCGTAAAGGACGGAACGCTGTATATCCCGACCATTTTCGTTTCCTACACGGGCGAAACGCTGGATAAAAAATCCCCGCTTTTAAAGTCAATGACAGCGATCGACAAGGCGGCGAAACGGCTTTTGAAGCTGTTCGGAATCGAGGCTTTGAAAGTGAATACGACGGTAGGACCGGAGCAAGAATATTTCCTCGTGGACGAAGAAGTATATAAAAAGCGCGAGGATCTCGTTTTGACGGGCAGAACGCTGTTCGGCAACCCCGCGCCCAAGGGGCAGGAGCTCGACGATCATTATTTCGGCGCGCTCAAACAGAGAGTTTCGGATTTTATGAAGGATCTCGACGAAACGCTCTGGCGGTACGGGATCTTATCCAAATCCAAGCACAACGAGGCCGCGCCCGCACAGCACGAGCTCGCGCCTATTTTCACGAATATGAACCTCGCGGTGGACACCAACCAACTGACGATGGAGCTGATGAAAAAGGTCGCGCAAAAGCATCAGCTCGCTTGCCTGTTGCACGAAAAGCCCTTCGTGGGGATCAACGGGAGCGGTAAGCACAACAACTGGTCGCTTTCCACGACCAAGCTCAACCTGCTCGACCCCGGCGATCGTCCCGAACAGAACGCGATGTTTATGCTCATTCTCGCGTGCATTATTAAGGCGGTGGACAAGTATCAAGGCGTGCTTCGCGCGTGCGTGGCGTCCGCTTCCAACGACCACCGTTTGGGCGGGGGCGAAGCGCCCCCCGCGATCCTTTCGGTGTATCTCGGCGACGAGCTGGGAGAGATCGTCGATTCTATCGTGCTCGGGAAAAACTACACTCCCCACAAATCGGCGAGAGGGTCGATCGGCGTACCCGAATCCCCTATCTTCCCTATCGATTCCACAGACAGAAACCGCACCTCGCCCTTCGCGTTCACGGGGAACAAATTCGAGTTCCGTATGCTCGGTTCGTCCGCTTCGGTAGCCGACCCGAATATCGTTTTGAACACGATCGTTGCGGAAGCCTTCCAGGAGGCGGCGGAAAAGCTCGAAAAAGCGGAAAATTTCGAAACCGCGCTCAAAGCGTACACCGAAAAGCTTTTGAAAAAGCACCACCGCATTATCTTTAATTATAACGGCTACGGTCCCGAATGGGAAGCGGAAGCGGCGCGCAGGGGCTTATTAAACCTCAAAACGACCGCCGACGCCGTTGCGGAGCTGTTCAAAAAAGAGAACGTGGACGTGTTCGTGCGCCAAGGCGTATACACGAAAAACGAAGCGATCGCGCGGGCGAAGATACAGCTTGAAAACTACGTAAAAACTATCCGCGTAGAGGCGCTGACCGCCATCGATATGGCGACCAAGCAAATCTACCCCGCCGTATCGTCGTACGCGGCAAAGCTGTGCGAGAATCTCGCGGCGAAAAAGGCTCTTTTCTCCTCTCTGCCCTACGCGGAGGAAGAAGCGCTCATCAAGACCCTGGTAGGGGCAAACGAGAATATGATGACGGCGGTAAGAAAGCTGGAAAGCGATCTTTCGGATATGGCCAAGGACGAGCTTGAAGCGGCAAAGCGCACGGCGTACGTAGTCGTGCCCGATATGGACAAGGTGCGGAAATACGCCGACGAAGCGGA
>JAFURH010000082.1 GCA_017471945.1 Clostridia bacterium
ACCGTTTCCGTGAATGCGATCCCGAAGAAGTCGCGGTTGGAGTTTTCAAAGCTTACGCCGAGCGTGCCTTGCACGTAATACTTGCCCATTTCCAATTTACGGGCTTTCGCTTCCGCTTCCGTTGTGAAGGTGAAGGGTTGCGCCCATACGGTCGCTATGTAAGGCTCGGGGTTGGTTTCCTCGTCGTACAAAGCTTCGTAGAGATCGCCGTACAAGTCGGTCGATCCCGAAAGAGAATACGTCGTGATATAGTCTTCGGGAATGATCATAAGCTTGTAGTTGACCGATTCGTCGTAGGTTTCGCCGACTTCGGCTACGAAACGCATGCCGTATTTGCCGTCGTCTGCGATACGGACACCTGCGCCGTCGATCATTTTGAAGGAAGCTTCCGCATTTGCGGCTACGCTGCCGTCAAGCGTCATCACCCCACCTGCAAGACAAGCGAGCGCAAGAGCGCTACCGAGGAAAATTGTCGATAATTTCTTTTTCATTTTCATAACTGTTTTTCCTCCTATTCCTTACTAAACTGCTTTAAAGGGCGAATACCCGTCCGATACCCAGCCGTCTTCGGTGGGAGTCTCCGATGTTCGAACGATATCGAACACCGCTAATTCGACGACTTGCGCCGTCGGGTGCGCGTAGATCTTGTTACTCATAAAATGTCCTCCTAAAACATTATCTTACGAACAAAGACACAAGCGACTTTATCCGCATTATTGACTTCATTATACCACAGAAAATTTCATTATTCAATAGTGAAAGCAATCGAAAATATAGGGCAAAAGCAAACTTTTTTTGGATTGGAAGATATACCCTCCCTATTTTTTGCTTTGCAGGAAAAATCTACCTACTCCAAATCTTTTTACTCTTTATTGAGAAACGTGCATATAATATAACACGGTTTCAAGGAAAAATCAATAGTGAAAATAACCGAGTATATAGGGCAAAAACAAAATTTGCTTTTTTTTTAGCCTTTTTTTATTTGCTTTTTTCGAATTTTGCGTTATAATGGTATTGTAGAGGTGAAACGAATGAGAATAAATAATTATTTTATGCGAGGAACTGCAGCGATCAACAAAAAGGAAAAAATCGGATTATTCAATTCGGATAACGATACCAACGTTCATATGCACGATTTCGTTGAGATCGTTTATTTCAAATCGGGGATCGGCACGCATACCATCGACGGTAAGGAATATAAAATTTCCAACGGGAATCTTTGCATTATCAACACGAACACCGAACATCATTATCATATTAAGCCAAACGCGGAAAACAAGGAAATTCAAGTTAAAAATATTATTTTTTATCCGCAATTCCTTGACGGGAAATACCATTCGGATAATTTTATCAACGAAATATGCCTCGATATTTTGCCATCCGTTCAAATCGAGCCGTGCAAATTTATCCATATCGCGCGCGACACCAACAAGGATTTCGCCTCATTATTCAGCATTGTCGAGCACGAAATGTCCTTAAAGGAAGAAGGATATCTCGATATCGTGAAAAATTGTCTTTTGTCGATTTTGATCAAGATTTTTCGAGAAAACTCCGCGCAGGAGCGCAAATCGCCTATCTTACTTAAACATATAGAAATCGTTGAGAACGCCATCAATTTTTTAGACGAGCATTATAACGAAAATCTTACTTTGAAGGATTTTGCCGACCGTTTTAATTTCTCGACCGTATACTTTAATACTATTTTCAAAAACTACACCGGCTTGACGTTCCGAAAATATCAGCAAAAGCTACGTTGTGAAAAAGCAAAAAAAATGTTAGAAACAACGGATAAAACGGTGGCAGATATCTGCTGGGAGGTAGGCTATCAAGATTCGAAGCAATTTTTCGTTTTATTCAAACGTATCGTTGGGATCACCCCGTCGGAATACCGCAAAAAATACAGAAAATCTCCCCCCGCTCCCCTTGCGTAAAGTCCGTTTGGTATCTCCCTAAAAAACAAACGCCAAAAACCGCTTCAAAAATACGCAAGAGCTAATAAATAAAACCCTCAAAGCCAACGACGTTCTTCGGCTTTGGGGGTTTTATTTTGCGTTTAGACTCTATATTCAAGAGAAATAGAACCGGACATAATTTTTGCAGTTATTGCAAAAAAAATAATTGCCTGCGGTAAACGTATTTTCCTCGGTTCAAACAAAAATCCCCATCAAGCTGCAACCTGATGGGAACGATTCGGTAAATTTTTCAACTTTTTTCTCTACGCCATACCATTTTTTGTAGAAACTTTTATCCTCCATAACGACCGACGCCCTTTCCTTGCGCTTCAGCCCCTTAGTTATGCAAATTAAATGTGTTTCGTCTGATCTTTACTTTGAACGAAAAGAAACTGAAAAGTTTTCTCGAAAGTTTGCGCCGATTTTTCTACCCGATTTTCTCAAACATTCGAGGCATGCGCCGTATACGGGCGGTAGATCGGAACAGACGAATTCCAACTCTTTCGCCGCGTATTTTTTCATCAGGGGAAATAAGATCTCCCGATTATGCACGGCTACCCCACCGCCGACGGACACACGCGTCGCAGAAGAGTCTTTCAGCGCGGCGTTGACTTGCCGCATCAAAGATCGCACCTCCGTTTCCACAATTCCGTTCGCAACTTTATCGCCCTGCTTCGCGCAATCGAACACCACCGCGCTTAAGCTTGCGACGTTATACGACTCGGAGCGACAAAACGGTCCGTAATAATCATATAAACGCGCCCCGTCGGGAACGTTTATTTTTTTTCGAATCGGACCTTTCAACAACGTTGCGCTTCCCAAACCGTCCTCTGCTTCCAGCACCGCTTTGATCGCTTCTTTTCCAAAACTAAATCCGCTCGCGGGATCTCCTATCACGCAACCGTATCCTCCAAACGTCCGAATCCCGGTCCGATCCCTCAAAACGACCATAGAGCCCGTTCCCATGATAATTCCGATATCGTTATTCTCCAAAACGTTTACGGCGTCGTTTTCCTCAAAAAAGCTCATATCGGGAAATTCTTCCTCGAGCGGTTTTACGAGGCGTTTTCGTTCATCGCCTGCAATCCCCAAAAAACAACTTTCTATCTTTTGGACTTGGGACAAACATTTTCGAATGCCGTTTTGCAGCATTTTTTGCACCGTATCAAAGCCAACCACGGTAGGATTGCCCGTAGCGCAACGAAAAGAATCAACGACCGTTCCGTCTTCTGTAAACAAAACGAAATCCGTTTTTGCGCCGCCGCGTGTATATCCACGTAAACAGGCTCGATTGGCGGTATAATAGGCTCGTCCGATACCGTTTCTTCTTCCGTATCGTCTATGATCGGCACTTCATTCAAGGATTGTAGATACGCTTCTTCGATTTCCGTCATCAACGTTTGAGCTTCAGACTTAATTTCTCTAAATAATTCGGCGTTTTCGTTCAATGAATACGGCATACCGCGCAAAGAAATACCCGTGTTTTTCGGAAAACCCGTCTTGCAATATAGAGAGTATGTCGTACCCTCTATAAGCAAGCGGTTTCTTTCTTCGTCCGTTTCGGAGAACATATCGTTTTGATTGAGATAATTTACTATCCCGACCTGTATTTTCCGATAATCTCCCTGAACTTCGTCAAACTCTGCTCCCGTCAAGGCTCGTAAGCCTTTCAAAAGCCTACTCATACCCTCCCTAATATTGATAATAAAATTATAACAAAAGTATAAACTTTTTTCAATCGCTTTAATGTGCCTATCACAAAGAAAAATTTTCCACCATCAAATCAAACCAAAATAAAAAGCCGTCGCATTTCACAATGCAACGGCTTTTCTTTTAGATATACACATTTACTACAATATCTTCCCATTTAGATTTATGGGTATGAACGCCATAATTCTTCCAATGGTAGGCTTTTGCTTCTTCAAAGCCGATTGTAAACGACCAAAACGGCTTATTTACTTTCCTTGCTTTGTTTAATAGCAGCCTGCGCCGCCGAAAGTCTTGCGATAGGCACACGGTAAGGCGAGCAGGAAACGTAGTCAAGACCGATCGCGTGACAGAATTCGATCGAGGAAGGATCGCCGCCGTGTTCGCCGCAGATGCCGCAATGCATCGTGGGACGAGCCGCTTTACCAAGCGAAACCGCCATATCCATCAATTTGCCAACGCCCGTCGTGTCGAGTCTTGCGAACGGATCGGATTCGTAGATCTTGTTTGCGTAGTACGCGGGCAGGAATTTACCTGCGTCGTCACGCGAGAACCCGAAGGTCATCTGCGTTAAGTCGTTCGTACCGAAGCAGAAGAATTCCGCTTCCTTCGCGATATCGTCCGCCGTCAAGCAAGCTCTGGGGATCTCGATCATCGTACCGACTTCGTATTTGAGCGCAACGCCAGCCGCCGCGATCACTTCGTCAGCCGTTTTCACGACGATATCTTTGACGAACTTCAATTCCTTCGTTTCACCCGTAAGCGGGATCATAATTTCGGGAACGAGCGTCCAGTCGGGATGCTTCTTGGTTACGTTGATCGCCGCCTTGATAACCGCTTTCGTCTGCATAACCGCGATTTCGGGATAAGTTACCGTCAAACGGCAGCCACGGTGACCCATCATCGGGTTGAATTCGTGGAGGCTTGCGATAATATCTTTGATCTGGGCAACCGTCTTGTTCTGTGCTTTTGCAAGCGCCGCGATATCCTCTTCCGCCGTGGGAACGAATTCGTGAAGGGGAGGATCGAGGAAACGAATGGTTACGGGATAGCCGCCGAGCGCTTCGAACAAGCCTTCAAAGTCTGCCTGCTGCATAGGCTCGATCTTCGCGAGCGCCGCTTCTCTTTCTTCTACCGTATCCGAGCAGATCATTTCACGGAACGCGCCGATTCTCGAAGGATCGAAGAACATATGCTCCGTACGGCAAAGACCGATACCCTGCGCGCCGAACGCAACCGCTTGTTTCGCGTCGTCGGGGGTGTCTGCGTTGGTTCTTACGCCGAGCGCCTTATACTTGTCCGCAAGCTCCATAATGCGGCCGAAATAACCGGAGTTGGGGTCTGCGGGAACGGTTTTGATAAGCGTGTCGTAAATCGTACCCGTCGAGCCGTCGAGGGAAAGCACGTCGCCTTCGCGGAAGATCTTACCCGCAAGCTCGAACCATTTTTCTTCTTCGTGCATCTTGATATCGCCGCAACCGGAAACGCAGCACGTACCCATACCGCGCGCAACGACCGCCGCGTGAGAGGTCTGACCGCCGCGTACCGTCAAGATACCCTGCGAATATTTCATACCTTCGATATCTTCGGGAGAGGTTTCAAGGCGTACGAGGATCACCTTTTCGCCCTTCTTGCCTTCCACTACCGCGTCTTCTGCGGTGAACACGATCTTACCTGCCGCCGCACCGGGGGAAGCCGCGATACCTTTGCCGACCACGTTATTCTTGTCCGCGTCTTTCAAAGCCTTCGCGTCGAACTGAGGGTGGAGGAGCATATCGAGGCTCTTCGCGTCGATCTGCATCAACGCTTCCTGTTCGGTGATCATACCTTCGTCGATCAAATCGCAAGCGATCTTGATCGCCGCCGCCGCCGTACGCTTACCGTTACGGGTTTGAAGCATATAAAGCTTTCTGTCTTGAATGGTAAATTCCATATCCTGCATATCGCGGTAATGGTTTTCGAGGATATCGCAAACTTTGAGGAACTGTTCGTACACTTCGGGGAACACTTCTTTCATTTGCGCGATAGGCATCGGGGTGCGAACGCCTGCAACGACGTCTTCGCCCTGCGCGTTCGTCAAGAACTCGCCCATAAGACCCTTTTCGCCCGTCGCGGGGTTACGCGTGAACGCAACGCCCGTACCCGAGGTTTCGCCCATATTACCGAACGCCATCATCTGTACGTTGACCGCCGTACCCCAGCTATACGGGATATCGTGATCCATACGGTAGATATTCGCGCGGGGGTTGTCCCAAGAACGGAACACCGCTTTCACCGCTTCGAAGAGCTGTTCTTTCGGATCGGTGGGGAAATCCTTGCCGAGCTGCTTTTTATATTCTGCCTTGAACTGGTTCGCAAGTTCCTTCAAGTCGTCCGCGGTAAGCTCTACGTCTTGCGTTACGCCTTTCTTTTCCTTCATTTCGTCAATGAGCTTTTCGAAGTACTTCTTGCCTACTTCCATAACGACGTCGGAGAACATCTGAATGAAACGGCGATAGCAGTCCCAAGCCCAACGGGGGTTGCCCGATTTGGTCGCGATCGTGTTGACCACTTCTTCGTTCAAGCCGAGATTCAAGATAGTGTCCATCATACCGGGCATCGAAGCGCGCGCCCCCGAACGAACGGATACGAGCAAGGGGTTTTCCTTGTCGCCGAATTTCATACCGCAGATTTTTTCCATCTTGTCGATGTACTCCATAATTTCCGCCTGAATGTCGGGGTTGATCTGTCTGCCGTCTTCATAATACTGCGTGCAAGCTTCCGTGGAAATGGTGAAGCCTTGGGGAACGGGAAGACCGATGTTGGTCATTTCCGCAAGGTTCGCGCCCTTACCGCCGAGAATCTCGCGCATTTTCGCATTACCTTCGGTGAAGAGATAGCAATACTTTTTAGCCATAATTGTTTATTTCCTCCAAATAGATTTTTTCTGATTTTTTCTTTCGCGATAAAAAAACCTCGCGGCTCTTTCGTCGTTTTTTCGCGTTGCGAAAAGCTCCGTTCGGTTTTACCAACATATATTTTAATATAAAATGCAAGAAATATCAAGCCTTTAAAGCGGACTTTTTGAGATTTTTTCGCAAAAATATCAAATTTTTTCGATTTTTTCGTCTGATTTTAAGAATTTTCTATAAAATATTCCCCGCCAAGCACTCGCTCGGCGGGGAAAAGCTCATTGTATTTTTTTGAGAAATTCCATAAACGGAGCTTTCGAAGCTTCGGGCAAGGCTCGGAAAAGTTTGAGTATCTCTCTTTCCTCCGAAGAAATAGATTCTCCCGCCCGCACCGTGCCGTATTCGTCCGTATTTCCGATCAAATAGTCCACCGACACCGAAAAGAACGCCGCTAACGCAATCAGCTGTTCGATAGACGGTTGCGTTTTCCCGTTTTCCCAATTATTATAAGTTCCTTGACTTACGTTCATTATACGCGCCGCCTCTCTTTGCGACAACCCTTTTTCCGTCCTAAGTTCAAATAATCTAATCATATTTTTTTCCTTTTTTCTATAAATTATCAAAAAACTTGTTCAAAAATCTTGACAAATTAAGTTTTATAATCTATAATTATGTATATGATTAAAAAATTTAATCAAAAACAAAGGAGAAAACAATAATGGCAAAAGAAGTTATAACGGTACAATGTTATCCCTCCGTAGAAGCGGTGAACACAAAAACAAGCGAACGCGCAAAGTTCGGGTGGGAATTAACGGGAAATCAAAGTGTAGACGACGGTGAATATTATTATCAAATGCTTACCTTTGAAAGGGATAAAGGCGCGGTATGGTATCCACAAATTTGTCAGCTTGAAAAGGAATACGACGAATTGCAAAAAGTTTTGGAAAAAGACAATCCCAACGAAATGGAGAAGCTAATTCCGCGTTATAAGGGGAAACAATATTACGAAGACACCAAAGATCATTTAAAAAAGCCCGCAGAGGTCAAATCGCCCGACATTAAAGATACGCGAGAAATTGCAAAAAGGCGTAATAAAACGATTTTATTCACGCTTTTGACTGCCTTAGGCATTTTTCTTTGCATTTTCGGCAGTCCTTCGCTCAGCTTCTTTCCTTTTATTACCTTTATCACGACAATCGTCCAGTTGATTGGTTATAAACAAATCGTCAAAGCGGAAAAAGGTAAATTGACAGGCAAAGAAGCGGTAGAAGCCGTTAAGAAATATCAAAAATATCAAAGCGCGTTTAAATTTTATCACGATTTATTATACGTCGTTCTGTCTTCCAGAACAGACGAAATTACCGAAGAAGCAAAGAATTTAATAAACGCGTAAATAAAGCGCAAACACCCCGCGACGGTCGGTCGCGGGGTATTATTTTCTTTCCTTTTAAAATATATTAAAAAACGCTTTTTCGCCTGAAAGAAGTTTTTCGTCGAGTACCCAGTTGCCGTTTCGTTGCACGAGCCCGAACGAACATTCCTTCGCCGCTTCGAACAGATCGTTTTCGTCGTAGCCCACCAGCCGATCAGACAGCTCGTCTAACAGCCGTTTGGCTTCGGGCGTGAACCGCGAAGTCGTGATAAAGATCCCGCGACAATGCTGTTTGCCTTCTTTCGCCTGACGGTATACGCACGCGCCCAAAAACTGTTGCAACAGCGTTTCCCCCACTATCCACAGGTGTTCCTTGCCCTTGTCGGGATTCCAGTTCTTCGCCTGTATGTAGATGGTTTCTCTGAATCCGAATTTATCCGTAAGCTCGATCTCGCCGTCGATACCGCCGTCTTGATCGCCGCCCGAAACGCGCAAGCCTTCCAGCCGTCTGCCGTTCATTCTCGAATACTTTTCCAAAAGATAAATAGAATAATATTCGAAATATTCCCCGCCGAGCGAACGGAGTTTTTTCAAGTACGCTTCTTTGAGTGCTTCCTCTGCCGTTAAGGGTTTGCTTTGCTTGCTCGAAGCGGCGCGGGTCACGCGCTCTTTCACAGGCTGTTTTTCTTCCCGCTTTTGCACGGGCTTTTGTTCGGGTTTTTGTAAGGGTTTTTGTACGGGTTTTTGCGTAGGCGTCAAAACTTCCGCTTTTTCTTTCAGCTCGACCCTGCCCCCTTCTTTTTCCGTTTTTTCGGGTTTGGGTTCGGGCTTTTCTTCCGCTTTGTTCTCCGCTTTCTTTTCTTCCTTTTTTTCCACGGGTTTTTCCGCTTTCACGGGCGTTTTGATCTCCCCGAACAGCGCGGTCATATCGAACACGGGCGCTGGCGCGGCGATCGGCGCGGGCGCAGGTTCGGTAATCGGCTGAGGCGGGGGCGTAGGCTCGGACACGGGTACGGGTACGGGAGTAGGTACGATCACGGGTTCATCCGCGGGGATCACCGTAGGTTCGTCCTTTCTCTCTTCCTTTTTCTCCTTGTCCTTATCCTTATTTTCCGCCTTTTTCACGGCGCGTTTGGTCGTTTTCTTTTTGGGTTTTTCCTCTTCTGCGACCGCCGTTTCTTTGACTTCTTTTACTTCTTCGAGCGTTTCCGCCGTTTGCTTTTTGGCTCTTTTGCGTTTCGCGGGCTTTTCCGTGGCGGGCTCGGGCGCAGTTTCGGGAGAAACGGGCGCTACGGGCGCGATCGGTTGCAAGGGGGCGGGTGGCACGGGTTCGGTCTTCGTCTTTTTCGCCCTCGTTTTTTTAGCGGGCTTTTCTTTTACTTCCGCTTCCGCAACCTCGGGCGGGGGCATAGGCAACCTTGCTTTGAGCATATATACGCCGTCCTCCGCGCCTACGTCGCTTTCCTTTTTCATAACGTCGAGCACAGACCCGACTCTGCCTTTCACGTCGTTGATCTTATCCGCCTCCTCGCCGCCGAACCGCTGAATATACAGCGCGGCGACCTCGTCGATGAGTTCGTTGTGCTTATAGCCTTTGATCGCAAGCACTTCCCTGATCAGGTTTTTCGTCGCGTCCTTTTTCTCGGCGCGCGTGATCACTTTGTTTTCCGTCGTTGTTTCCATAATACTTCCTTTCCGCTTTACGAAAGATCAGGGCGTTTCCTCGTAAAGCCTTATAAATTCTCCTAAATTTTCAAAATTCGTTTCCGTTTTTTGCGTAAGGTAGGCTTTTAAGAGCCGAAGCGCGCGCTTTTTACCCCCCGAAAGGGCGTCCTCGTCGAAATCCAGCCCCGCGCATTTACGCAAAGTATGATAGGTGCAAACGCTCGCGCGTTCCCCTTGCACGCAGCGTTCTTTGGTAGCAAATCTACCGTCGGCGAAATCAAACCAGAGCCGTTCGCCGATCTCTCCGTCACATTCCTCCAAATACCCCAAATCGACGGGATATCCGCTTTCGTGAAGCGCGGATAAGAGAAAAACAACGAGCGCTTCCGCGGGATCACCGTCCGTAAGCCCCAGCGTTTTTAAGCACTCGACGAGCGACACGAACGTTCCCTCTCTCGGCTCGTTTTCCACGACGACCGAAATGCAAACCTCCGCTGCCGCACAAGCCGCGTAAAAGCGTTCCACGTCCGTTCTGAGCGAATAAAAGCTCTCGTGCATATACGCCCCCGTCACCGTGTACCTGCCCCCTTTCTCCGCGAGTACGTACTCGGAAAAGCAAAAGGGTTGCGCCGCGAATGCGAGCCGCGCTTTGGGCTTTTTCACGCCGCGTATCCCCGCCGTGAACTTACCGAGCGTGGGAGAAAACAAAGTGAGAAGCTTATCGTTATCTTTATAATCGATCGCCTTTAACACGACCGCGTCCGTTTTTACTTCCATTTTTTCCTCCCGAGCGCACCGCCCGTCTTTCGTTCGTAAGGGTTAGTTTATTTTTTAATGAGGTCGTAGTAGAGCATATAATAGCTTAAACTGCCCGTCTTTTCGAACATTTCCCAAGCGAGGTCCGCCGCGCCGTTGTCACGTTTTTTGTCCCGCATAACTTTTTCCTCCCCGCTAACAGTTTGCGGAAAGAAAAAGGATTTATGCGGAATCGCGTAAACGGCTTAATTTTCCTCTTGCCCGTAGCCGTATTCGGTGAGCAGGCTCTGCTTGTCCCGCCAGTCCTCTTTGACTTTTACGTAGGTGGTCAAAAACACCTTTGCGCCGAGGAATTTTTCCATATCCTGCCGCGCGAACGACGAAACCTCTTTGATCGCTTTGCCCTGTTTGCCGATCAGAATGGCTTTGTGGTTCGCACGCTCGCACACGATATCGAGGTTGACCTCGTATACGCCGTTTTCCTGCAAGCGGAAGGTATTGATCACGATCGCGATCCCGTGGGGGATCTCTTTGTCGTATTTCAAAAGGATCTTTTCGCGCATAATTTCGGAGATCATAAAACGTTCGCTCTTATCCGAAACGATATCCTCTTCAAACACCTTCTCCCCTTCGGGGAGCTTGCTCGCAAGAAAAGCTTTGAGCTCGCGAATATTCTTTCCCTTTCGCGCCGAAACGGGGAATACGTCGATATCCAAGCCCCAGTCGGAGATCTTCGCCATATCGAGGGGAATGTTTTCCTTTTGCATAATATCGATCTTCGTGTACGCGATCGCCATAGGGATACCGAGATCGCGATACTTTTTGACGAGCTCGTATTCCTCGTCCTTGATCCCCTCGTGACCGTCAAGCACGTACAGGATATAATCCACCGATTTCGCGCTCGTTTCGGTGGTTTTCATCATCATATCCGTAAGGGCGTTGCGCGCCTTATAGATCCCGGGCGTATCCACGAAAACGATCTGATACTCCTTTTCCGTCAAGACTCCC
>JAFURH010000083.1 GCA_017471945.1 Clostridia bacterium
AGCAGGGCGTGTGGTACGTGTACGCCTTCTGCCGCAAGCAACGGGATTTCCGCTTATTTCGTTTGGGTCGGGTATTCAGCGCGTTTATCACGGAAGAAAAATTTATCAAACGACCGTTCAAGCGCGAGGATATTCCTTTGAATTACTGGACGAGCGAAACGACCTCCCTCGACGTACGCCTCGAAGTTTCCGAAGCCGCGTTTGCCGACGCGCAGGACTGGCTGGGCGGAGAGAACCTCACGCAAAAAGACGGTAAATGGTACGCGGACGTGACCCTGCCCGACGACGAAGCGCTCGTGCGCAAGATAATCGGCTTAGGCGCGGGCGTGAAAGTATTATCCCCCGCCGCGCTTCAAGCGCGCGTGAAGGAAAGCGCGCAAGCTATCGCTAATTTATATTAACCAACAAGGGTCAAAGGACGGGAAGTCCTGAAACTCAGTTTCTGGTGGGGTGCAGGGGCAACGCCCCGCATTAACAGGACTTCTAAAAGCAACCGATAGGTTGCGCCTTTTGTGGCGCAAGCCACACATTCGCCGAACGGCGAAAAATATACTCCTCATCCGTCAACTTCGTTGCCACCTTCCCCCACAGGGGAAGGCTTTTTTTGCCTCCCTTGTGTAAAGGGAGCTGTCAACGCAGTTGACTGAGGGATTGTCAAGCCAAAAAAAAGAAAAGCCCCTGTTCCCCAAGAGCTTTCCCTTTTATCCTAATTCTTTAAATTTTACAACGCAACTTCTCCGTCCGTGCAAACCACCTTCGTCGCAGGGACAAAACTATTCCAAAAAGTATCTTTTTCAATCTTATTCCATTCTTCAACCGTTCCTGTAAAAGTGATACTCCTTAAACTACTGCAACGCTCGAACGCCCATCCACCTATGCTTGTCACGCCGCTCCCAATTGTCACGCTCGTTAAACTACTGCAACGAATGAACGCACAACTCCCAATACTCGTCACGCCGTTCCCAATTGTCGCGCTCGTTAAATTACTGCAATCATTAAACGCATAATCCCCAATGCTTGTCACGCTGTTCGGAATAGTAATACTCGTTAAATTTGCGCAATAATAGAACGCCTCTTTCCCAATACTCGTCACGCCGTTTGGAATAGTAATACTCGTCAAACTACTGCAATACTTGAACGCATATTGATTGATTTCCGTGATATAACTCGGTAAGGTCAATGCCGTTTCTTCGCCACAATATCCCACTAAAATCTTTTCTACTCCGTCGGTATATACGACGTATCCGTTATCATTCGTAAGCTTCGTTCCCGTAAACGTATCTTCGTTATTATATACCGCTAAGGCATAACATCCTAAAAAACCGTTCTCGCTCGAATCTTTTTCTACCGTGAAATGTAAAGATTTATTAACAACTTCTACAAGACTATAGCAACCAAAGAACGCCTCTTTCCCAATACTCGTCACACTATTCGGGATAGTAATACTCGTTAATTTATCGCAAGCCTTAAACGCACTATTCCCAATGCTCGTCACGCTATTCGGAATAGTGATACTCATTAAACTATCGCAACCATTGAACGCATAGTTTCCAATAGTCGTCACGCTGTTCGGAATTTTCAGTTCTTTGACAATCTGATTATTTAAATGCAAATTCCCGTCTCTCCATAAAGGATTAGCAAAAATGCCGTCAAACGCAATATTGCACCAAGCAACCATATCCGTGATATATACATCTATAGGCTCAGTTCTTCCCTCAAATCCAAACGCATCATTCCCAATGCTCGTCACGCTATTCGGGATAGTGATACTCGTTAAACTACTGCACTGAGAGAACGCACTGTTCTCAATGCTCGTCACCGTGTCGGGAATTGTCAATTTTTGCGTTTTTACATAGCGAGAATTTTCCCCGAAAAAGTAATCCAAAATCTTCGTCACTTTTCTGCCTTTATACATAGACGGGATTGTCAGCTCCGTTAAATAACAAGCGTTGCCCGCTTTCACGCCGTAAGTACCGTCGTCCATTAAGTAAAAATCAAATTCTTCGGCGTTTTCAATCGTCACTTGCCCTGCGATTTTGCCTAAGTTCGTTTCCGTGCCGTTGGTCAGCACGATAACAAGCTCGCCGAGCTTATTCAATTTAATTTCTTTAATCCCAACGCCTTGCGCGCCCGTTTCGCCTTTTTCGCCCTGTGCGCCTTTCACGGCTTCTAAAAATTCGTCAAGCGAGCCTTCAAAGCCCAAGTCCTTTGCTTTTGCATACACCGTTTCCACCGTCCAAACGGTTTCCCCGTCGTTTGCGGGCTTTTTGCTTTCTTCTTCGCAAGCCGCCAATCCGACCGCCACGCAACCGACCGTCAAGCAAGCCAATAAGCCTACTAATACTTTTTTAATCTTTTTCATTTTAGTACACTCCTTCTTTTTACATTATATCACGGCTCCCCCCCCCCCTTGTCAAGTTTTTGACAATATAAAAAAGAAAAAAACATTTAAAAAAACGCTGCTCCAATCCCCCAAAAGGCGAGGCCGTTTTTCTTAACTTCGGCATAATCAAAGCTTTTCAAGCCTATAATAATATAAAAGTAGTTAGGCAGGAAAGAGAATGAAAAAAATTGCGTTTACGGGCGGTGGGAGCGCGGGGCACGTCGTGCCCAATTTATCGTTGATCAGCGAGATCCTCGCAAGCGGGGAAGCGGACGTTTGTTATTTCGGCTCGAACGGCATCGAAAAATCGCTGGTAGAGCGGCTGAGAATCCCTTATTATCAAACGGAATGTCCCAAGCTCGTGCGCGGGAAATCTTTTTCCGCGCTCAGAAAAAACCTCAAAATCCCCTGCCTTTTAAAAAAAGCCGTAAAGCACGCGGAGATCGGTTTAAAGACCTTCGCGCCCGACGTCGTATTCTCCAAAGGCGGTTACGTGGCTCTGCCCGTCGTGCTCGCGGCGCGGCGGTTAAAAATCCCCTGCCTTACCCACGAAAGCGATTTTTCGCCCGGGCTCGCGAATAAACTGATCGCGAAAAAATGCGAACGGGTGCTCACGTCCTTCCCCGAAACGGCGGATAAATTCAAAAACGGCAAATACACGGGCGCGCCCGTGCGCAGAGAACTGTTCGGGTATTCCAAAGCGGAATCCGCGCGGAAATTTTCCGCGCCGACCGATAAAAAAACGCTCCTCGTCTTTGGCGGCGGGAGCGGCAGCGCGGCGATCAACGAAGCCCTGCGCGAAAGCCTGCCTACCCTTTGCAAAAAATACTTCGTCCTGCATATCTGCGGCAAGGGCAACGTGGTGGAAAGCAACCTTAAAAACTACCGCCAAGAAGAGTTCGTCGCGGATATGGGTGCGGCGTACGCGCTTTCCGATATGGTGATCGCGCGTGCGGGCGCAGGTACGGTCTTTGAAATTTTAGCGCTCAAAAAACCCGCGCTGTTGATTCCCTTAGAGGGTCAAACGCGGGGCGATCAGAAAGAAAACGCGCGGTATTTCGAAAAGAAAGGACTGTGCCGCGTGTTGAAGCAATCCGAGCTATATCGCTTGGAAGCGGCGATCGACGAATGTTTTTCGGACGAAGGCTTAAAAGAACGGCTCGCCGTTTCCGATTTCGTTTGCGGGAACTCGAATATCCTGCACGAGATCCGTAAATTTTTATAAACAATGAAAGTTCGTTATTACGACGAAAACGGCAATATCCGCACGAAAAAATCCCGCCGTCGTAGAATGAGCGGAAAAAAGAAATTTTTTCTGATCCTTTCTATCGTACTCGTTCTCGCGATCGGGATTTTTATCTATTTCCAACGCAACGTCACCCGCGTGTTGATCTCTATCAGCGAAGCGACGATGCGCGCTTCCACCACTATTGCGGTCAACGACGCGGTGTATTACACCCTCAGCGACGAAATGCGGTACGAGGATCTCGTCGCCGTCGAGCGCGACGAGCAAGGCAACATCACGGCGGTTTCCGCAAACGTACTCAAAATCAACAAGATCGCGCGGGACACCGCGTCCATCTCTCAATCCAATTTAAAAAATTTAAGCCTAAACGGTATCCCCGTTCCCTTGGGCGCGCTGACGGGTATCGAAGCGTTCGCGGGGTTAGGACCGCGAATCCATTTCCGTATCATACCCGTAAGCTCGGTTTCCTGCGATTTCTCCTCGGCGTTCGAAAGCGTAGGCATCAACCAAACCAAGCACACCATATACTTAAACGTGATCGCGGACATCAGTATCGTTATGCCCTCGCGCACGGAACGGTTTTCGGTTTTGACGGAAATAATGGTCGGCGAATTCGTTATCGTCGGCGAGATTCCCGAAACCTTTCTGCAAACGGATATCTTCGGCGACAAAGCCCAACTCTCGCCTTAAAGCTTATCGTAAAGTCCCTGGGATTGCTTCACTTCGTTCGCAATGACGCGTAGTTGCTTCTGTCATTGCGAGCGTAGCCGTCAGGCGTAGCGCGGCAATCCCCTTGACCGTTTCCCAACCAAAAAACTCCGCTTCCCGCGGAGTTTTTAATCGTCTGTGATCCCCAAAATATAATCGACGGAAACGTCGAAATACAAAGCAAGCTTAAAAAGCGCCTGCGCGGACGGCTCTTGCTTCCCGTTCTCCCAATAGCTTATCGAAGCGTTACTTACCTCGATATCCGCCGCGAGCTTATTTTGCCCGATATTTTTCTCCGTCCGAAGCGTTTTCAGCCGCTCCCCCATTACTTTACAGTCAAACTTCTTCATATCTATAATTATTCTAACAATAATTAGTGAAAAATACTTGACTTCTAATTATAATTAGAGTATAATGTTTTTATTAATTTAAAAAACACACGTTATAAAAAGGAGATTTTTTATGGTCTGTAAACAATGTGGAACGGAAGTCCCTAAGGGCAAATACGTCTGCCCGAAGTGTCTTAGTCACGTCGTAGCTTTACAACAATCGGAAAAGCTCGCGCAAATCAAAGCAAAGCAAAAAAGAACGGTGCAGGATATTTTCAAATCGCCCATTTTTTTGGCTTACACCATCGTCCTTACCGCAATTGCTTTTCTTTGTACGGGTAACACCATATTTTCGATTGATTTTTCCGCCTTTTCGAAAATAAAAATCAGCCATACGGGCGATCTTATCGTTTTGTTCATTTATGCGTTATTTATTATTCCGCCAATCGTTTCCGCAACCGCAAGCTGGAAACTGTTTCTACATAAAAAGACTTTTAACGGAATGAATATTCAAAGCTTGAAAAAATATCCGAGTTTTTATAGGAAAGTTTTTAAAATAATTCAAGTTTTATTAACGATTATATTCGTTTTTATAATGGTTTTAGTGATTGTTTTAACTATTACAGCGGCGAAAATGAGCAACGAAATCTCACAATTTGGAGCTGACGCGGGCTCGTACGGATTCGGGGGCGTTGAAGCCGTTGCGGGATCGCTGGCAGGGCTTTTAAACGCAGGAATCGCATTTATGATTATCATACCTATCGTCGTTTTCGTGATTTTATTTATTTGTTTGCACTTTTTCAAAAATACCTACGAAAAGATTAACGTGTATTTCGAAAAGCTTTTTAATTTCTACGCAAGCGGAGAATTTCACGTAAACGAACAATTATCAAACGTTCGGTTATACGTGTTGGCAGGGCTTTTCCTTTCTTTGGGCATCGCTTCTTATACGGGTCCTTTTTCGGGAATAGGAATTTACTGCATTTGTAACGGACTCTATCTGATTTTAAGCGCGTTATTCTTCGAATATTCCGAAAAAACGCAAAAAGCGAATATTTTAAAATTCAAGGAAGAGCACGCAAAGATGGTGGAAATCAACAAACAAACGAGCTTGGAAAAAGCCGAGCTCAATCGCATACAACGGGAAAAGGAACGGGAAATCGAGCTTGAAAAGCAACGTAAAAAAGAGGAAGAGGAACGCAAGGCACAACAAGCACAGCAAAAGCAACAAGAGCTTATGCAACAAATGATGAATCAATGGCTCGCTCAAAATATCGGGAAATCACCGCAAAATCCTACCAATAAAACTTAACCTTAAAAAATCGGGGCAAACAGCCCCGATTTTTAATTTTTCTTACTTTTCGCCTTGAAGATCATCGCCATTATAAAAGAGAAGATCACCGCCGCGCTTACCCCCGCGCTCGCCGCGCTTAAAGCACCCGTGAACGCGCCGAATAAGCCTTTTTGCGCGCCGCGTATCGCCCCGTTCGCCAGCAAATACCCAAAGCCCGAGATCGGCACGGTCGCCCCAGCGCCCGCGAAATCCACGAGGTATTGATACAGCCCCAAGCCCTGCAACACCACCCCCGCAAGCATAAAGATCACGAGTATTTTTCCTGACGTGAGGTCGGTGAAATTGATCACGATCTGCGCGATCATACAAATCAAGCCGCCGACCGCAAACGCCTTTGCAAACGTAAATAAAATATCCCAATATTGCGAAAACATATCTTTTCTCCCTCAAACGTTCTCGATACTCACCGCGTGGCAAATACAAGGAATCGATTCCCCTTGCCCGCTCGAAACGGTAGATAATAACGCGCCCGTCGCGCACAGCAAAACGCGGTTTAATTCGCGGTTTTTCAGTTTGTCGTAAATATACGAATTAAACACGACCGCCGAACACCCCGCGCCGCTACCGCCTTGGAACTCGTCCTCGATCACTTTATAAATGATCTCTCCGCAGTCCACGTGGTTGCTTTGCATATCCACGCCCTTTTCCCAAGTGAGGTCTTTCACGATACGGCTCCCCAAAGCCCCCAGATCGCCCGTTAAGATAAGGTCGTAATCGGTGGGTTTTCTGCCCGTATCCCGAAGGTGGGTCAAAATAGTATCGCACGCGGCGGGCGCCATCGCCGCGCCCATATTGTTCACGTCCGTGATCCCGAAATCCACGACCTTCCCAAACGTCGCCGAAGTGATCGCGATCGGGCTACCCGTGTCCGCGATGAACGCCCCGCCCGCACCCGTCACCGTCCATTGTGATTGCGGCGGGCGGGTATTGCCGAGCTCTAAGGGATAGCGGTATTGCCTTTCTGCGGAAGAGAAATGACTGCCCGTCGCCGCGACGATCTTTTTTGCGTACCCGCCGTCGATAAAGGTCGCCGCCAGCGCGTATGCTTCCGCGAGCGTGGAACACGCGCCGTATACCCCGATAAACGGGAAATCGAAATCCCGTGCGGTGAACGACGCGGAAATGATCTGATTGAGCAGATCGCCCGAAATGAACATATCCGTTTCTTTTTCGCTACCCCCGCCGTTTTTGATCGCCTGACGGGCGGCAAAGGTCAGCATTTTACATTCCGCTTTCTCATAGGTAGATTCCCCGAACGTGTCGTCGTCGAGCGTTTTATCCACGTATTTCCCGACGATCCCCGCGCACTCCTTAGGTCCTGCGATCGTACCCGTCGCGACGATCCTCGGCTGATTTTTGAAAAATATCGTCTGCATATACGAGCAGTATGCTTCAAAGCTGAAAAATTATGCGAAAGCGCCCCAACAAAACGGAGCGCTGTTTTTTATAAAAATAAATAAATAATCCCCACGATCGTGCCCGCCAGCACGCCGTAAACGATAATCGGCCCCGCTACGATAAACATTTTCGCCGCCATACCGTAAACCAGCCCTTCCGTTTTAAATTCCATCGCGGGCGAGCAAACGCTGTTGGCAAAGCCCGTGATCGGCACGATCGAGCCCGCGCCCGCGTTCCGTCCGATCCTGTCGTAGACCCCGAGCCCCGTTAACAGACAGCCCAAAAAAATCAAGATCACGCTGACCGTTCCCGCAAGCTCGTCGCCGTATAAGCCCGCCGCTTCCAAAATATAGCGTAAAAACTGCCCGATCGTACACACGAAACCGCCGACGAGAAAGGCTCGCAAACAGTTTTTTAAGTGGTGCGTAGGCGGGTCGAAGGAATTTACGTAAGCGATATAATTCGCGTTATAATTTTCTCTGTTTTTACCCGTCATCTCGACCCTGCCCCCTTCTTTTTTGCATTTGCCCGTTTCCGCCCTCGCCCTTTACGGCGGGAAAACAGCTCTCCCGCTCGTCGCGCGTTTTCATTTGGTTTTGCACTATCGTTCTTTTCATATTTATATAATGCGGAAAAGAAAGGATTTTTATACCAAAAAAAACGCCCTGCTGAAAAGCAGAGCGCAGTTTTAAGTAATTTTTAAGAATAGAATTCCGATTTCGCGTCGCGGGCAAACAGCTTTGCGAGCATTTTTTCGCAAGCCGTTTTGCAATCCTCGCCTTCCGATTCGTAGCAAAGAGCGTACACGGCGTTGGTAAGCGGCAGATCCACGCCGTACTTTTCGCCGAGCTTTTTCATTGCCGCCGCCGTCGGCACGCCCTCGGCAAGCTTTGCGAATTTCTCGCCTTTTACGAGCAGTTCGCCGTAGCCGCGGTTATGCGAATAAGGGCTGAACAACGTGGCTTCGTAGTCGCCTAAATGCGCGAGCCCGTAAGCGGAAAGCTCGTTGCCGCCCATCGCCTTGATCAGCCGCGCAACCTCTCTCGCCCCGCGCGACATCAACGCGCCTTTTAAAGAAACGTAGCCCAAGCCGTCGCAAATCCCCGCGAGGATTCCCATCACGTTTTTCGCCGCCGCGCCAAGCTCCGTGCCGATTAAATCCTGCCCGTAGTAAAAACGGATCAAATCGCTCCCGAAGCTGTCCACGAGCTTCTTTTTGAGTTCGGGATTCGCCGAATCGATCACCATACAATTGGGGATTCCTTGCGTAAACGCCTGTATATGCCCCGGTCCGACCCAAACGGCAATTTTATCTTGGGAAACGCCGCTTTGCACGAGCACTTCGGAAAGCCGCGAGCCCGTGTCCACTTCAATGCCTTTCATACACAATACGAAATTTTTATCGGATACGTCGTATTCGAGGATTCGTTTCATAAACCCGCGCAAGCCCTGCGAGGAAATGGAAATGACGATCACCTCCGCGCGTTCGACCGCTTCTTTTAAATCGCACGTGAGCGTGATCCGCTCGTCGAGGGTAACGTATTCGTTTTTCCCCGTTTCTTTTAAAACCTTATACGAATAATCGTCCTCGGGTCCCCACGAATACACCTCGTGACCGTGATTACAAAGATACCACGCGATAAACGACCCCCAACGACCGCAGCCTAAAACCGAAATTTTCATACTATTCTCCTTTGGTGAAAGCAAAGCTTTCTTAAAATCCTTTAAATTTTATTGCGCTCCACGAACGCGCGCGTAAGCGTTACGTCGTCGGTATACTCGATCTCCGAGCCGACGGGGATCCCGTGCGCAAGGCGGGTGACCGTGATATCGAGCGGCTTGATAAGCTTCGCGATATACATCGCCGTCGCGTCGCCCGAAACGTCGGGATTGGTCGCGACGATCACTTCTTTTACGTTCCCCTTTTGCAAACGTGCGAGAAGCTCTTTCACGCGGATATCGTTCGGACCGACGCCCGCCATCGGGTCGATCACGCCGTGCAAAACGTGATATACGCCTTTGAACTCGTGTAGTTTTTCGATCGCCGCCACGTCCTTGGGCTCTTTCACCACGCAAATGGCATCGCTCTCGCGGCTCTTACAGATACCGCAGGTCTTTTCCTCGGAAAAATTCCCGCAGATCTCGCAATAACGCACCCTTCGTTTTACGCCCGTGACCGCTTCGACGAACTCGCGGACTTCCTCGTCCGACATATCGATGATTTTATACGCGTAGCGTTGCGCCGTTTTTTTGCCCACGCCGGGAAGCTTGGAAAACTCGTTGACGAGCTTGCCGATAGGTTCTATAAAAATATCCATTCCTTACAACATTCCCCCGAGCGCGCCCATATTGCCGTATCTGCCCATTTTTTCCTCGTAGACCTTATCGGCTTTGGAATAGCCGTCGTTGATCGCCGCCATAATCAGATCTTCGAGCATTTCCACGTCGGTGGGATCGACGACGCTTTCGTCGAGTTCGATGCCGTTAATGATCTTTTTCGCGTTCATATACACGACGACCGCCTCGTTCGCCGCCGTGCCGACGATTTCCCAATCGTCTAAAAGCTCCGCGGTCTTTTCCATCTCCTCTTGCATTTTTTTCGCTTGCATCATAAGGTTTTGCATATTGCCGTTGCCACCTTTGAATCCTGCCATAATCTCTCCTCCTTAAGCTTGGTTATTTGATTTCTATTTTCGTATTCGGAAACGTTTCTTTCAGCTCGTTCATCTGTTTTTGAAACTCGTCCTTTTGCTTGCCGCGAAGTCGGATATCGAACTTCTCCTCGTTCACGCCGATCGCCTCGAACGACTGCTTTACGAGCGCGTAATGATCTTCCTTTTTCAACGAACGGTACATCGTTTCGCTCGTGGTGGAAAGGACGAAAATATCGCCGTCGTATTCGTAGTCTAAATCCATACAAATCGTGAAAAGCACGCCGTTTCTGCCCGTGCGCCGAAGGGTGCGAAGAAACGTGCCGAACACCGCTTTCGCGTCGCCCGAAGGCGGGGCTTTGACTTCTTTTTTCTCCGCCGCAGGCGCGGGAACGCTTACGGGCGCAGGTCTTGCTTCCGCTTTCGGGGAAACAAGTACGGGTTCGTCGTAGACGGGCTCTTCCATAGGCGGAGGTTCTACCTCGTATACGGGCGGAGCGGGAATTTCGCGTTTCACCTCAACCCTGTCCCCCTCGTTTCGCGCGGGAACGCCGCCTTCGAGCTTCTTTTCGAGAAGCGCGATACGCGACAAAAGCGCTTCCGCCGTCGTTTCCGTCTGCGGCATACTCGCCTTTAAGATCGCCGTTTCGAACAGCACGCGCGGCGAGGTGGAATATTTCAAATCGGGTTCTACCTTCGCGAAAATTTCCGTCGCGCGAAGAAGGGTATGCCCGTCCGTCGAATCTGCGATCGCCTTACAAATCGTAAAATCCGAATTTGGCAAACCGAGTAATTTTTGCGCGTTTTTACACGTCTTTGCGATCGTGCAAGCGTTGAGCCCGTTCATCAGATCTTTCAAAAGCATTCCCACGCTTTTTCCCGCGAAAAGCATTTCTTCCGCCTTCAAAAACGCTTCCCCCGCATTCCCTTCGAGCACGGCTTTCAAAAGCGAATACACGCTTCCCGAATCGGCGCTGCCGATCACGGAGGTCACGTCCTTATACGTGAGCTTGCCCGTAGAATAGGAAAGACAAGTATCGGCGAGCGAAAGCATATCGCGTACGCTTCCCGCTCCCGCGCGCGCAAGCGCGGCGATCGCCTCTTCTTCGTAGGGTTTTCCGATCTCGTCAAAGACGAATTTCAAGCGTTTTTCGAGGTCTTCTTGGGGAATGAGTTTGAAATCGAAGCGCATACAGCGGGAAAGGATCGTCGCGGGGATCTTGTGCGCTTCCGTCGTCGCGAGAATAAACACGGCGTGGGAAGGCGGTTCTTCGAGAGTCTTTAAAAGCGCGTTGAACGCACCAGTCGAAAGCATATGCACTTCGTCTACGATATAGACTTTATATTTTCCCGCTACGGGAGGATATTGTACCTTTTCGCGCAGGTCGCGCATTTCCTCCACGCCGTTATTCGAAGCGGCGTCGATCTCGGAAATATCGAGGTTAGACGGGTCTTTCAAGGCTCGACAAGTGGCGCACGTACCGCAAGGAGAGCCGTTTACGGGGCTTTCGCAGTTGATCGCCGCGGCGAAAATTTTCGCAATACTCGTTTTGCCCGTTCCGCGCGGACCGCAGAACAGATACGCGTGACCGACCCTGCCCGTTTGGATCTGATTTTTCAAAACGGTGACGATATGTTCCTGCCGCACGACTTCGCTTAAATCGGTCGGACGAAAGGTGCGGTATAAAGCCAAATACGCCATTTGCTTCTCCTTTAGTGTTTTTTCGTTAAAATTCCTCTGAGTTTTTTCTTGCCGCGCTGGATCGCGTTGTCCACGCTTTTCATATCTTTTTTCGTGGACTCGCAGATCTCCGCGCACGACATACCGTTCATATACATTACCATCACGCGGAATTCGAAATCGGAAAGAACGCCGCTCATCTCGCGCATAAATTCCCGCCGCGTTTCCCGCGATACGACCTCTTCTTCGGGGCTGAGGTTAGGGTCTTCCCACTCGCCCGAAAAGAGAGAAACGTAGTTTTTCAAGGGGTCGTTTTTCTTGCGTTCGTACGTTTTTACCGCGTCTATGATACGGCGGTTAATGCAAAGATAAGCAAAGCTTTTAAAGCTCGCGCCACCGCTTTTCTGGTAATCCCCGATTGCGCGGTATAAGCCCATCATACCCTCTTGAATGAGGTCTTCCGTTTCCCCGCCGACGAGAAAAAACCCGCGCGCTCTGCCTCGGACCGCACCGAAATAACGGAGCATCAGCTCGTCCGTGGCTTGCTTATCCCCCTTTCTCGAAAGCTCGACGAGTTCTTCGTCGCTGCGTTTTTTGTTTTTCGAAATTTCCATAGCGTTTACCGCCCGAGTCGGTTTCTCACGACTTCGTACGCCGCGATCCCGAGCGCCACCGAAGCGTTGAGGGAATTGACTTTTCCCTGTAAGGGAATGGACAGGATCTTATCGCTTTTTTCTTTCGTGAGCCGTTTGACCCCGCTGTCCTCGCCGCCGACGACGAGCGCGATATTGCCCTTGAAATTTTCTTTATAGATATCCTCGCCGCCCGCTTCGAGCGCATAGACCCAATAACCGTTCGCCTGCAATTTTTCCACCGCTTGGTTGAGGTTGGGAACTTTGGCGACCTTGATATGCTCCGCCGCGCCCGCGGAAATTCTGATCACGCTTTCGGTGACGGAAGCGCTTCCCGATTTGGGGATCACGACCCCGTCCGCGCCCGCACATTCGGCTACGCGGAGAATACTGCCTAAATTATGCACGTCCTCGATACCGTCGCAAAGGACGACGAACCCGTTTTCGGGGTTCTTTTTATTCTCGATAATATCTTCGAGGTCGAAATATTCGTAATCCGTCGTGAACGCGATCACGCCTTGGTGACGGCGGGTCTCGCTTTCTTTATCAAGCACCTGACGATCGACGAACTGTACGCGGATATTTTTCTTTCTCGCCTCCGCAAAAATGACGGACAACGAGCCCTGCGCGCCCTTTTCGATCATAAGCTTGTCTATCGTTTTATTCGTTTTTAAAAGTTCGCCGACGGCGTTTCTGCCTTCCGTTTTCATAGCTTTCCTCTTTTATCTTATGGGTTTAAACGCGGCGGGCGCTTGTTCTACCTCAAACACCGCTTCGTCCGCGATATTCAAAAGCTCGCTGAGCCGCGCTTTGTCGCCGACGATATACAAATACCCGAGCACCGCTTCAAAGCCCGTAGAACGGTTGTATTCGCCCGCCGAAGCGTTTTTGCTTTTCGTCGTTTTTTTGGCGTTTCTGCCGCGGCGGTAGATCTCCGCTTCTTCCTCGGTGAACAGGGGGAGTAGCGTTTCCAAAAACGCGCTCTGCCCGCGCGCGGAAACGAGTTTGGAGGCGGTAGACTGCATTTGGGAAAGCTTCCCTTCCCCCTTAAACGCCAGCCTTTCGCGGATATAAAGGGAATACACGGCGTCGCCGACGAACGCGAGCACGACGGGGCTTAAAAGCCTTGCTTGCTCCCGACTCATCACGCTGTCAAATCCAAACATCGCCGTATTCCCCCTTTTAAAATTTTATTCGTCTATCATTATACCACACGCGAACGAAAATGACAAGCGATTCAAGGGATTTTTTCCTATTTCTTCACAGGTTTTCAAGCGGAAGAACCCTCGGTTTCCAAATACGCCGTCACGCCCGCGGCGATGGCGGAAGCCAGCTTCCTTCGGAAATTTTCTTTATTCAAGAGTTTTTCGTCGAGCGGGTTGGATAAAAAACCGCATTCGACGATCACCGACGTATACGGCGTACATTCCAGCATAAAATATTCGCCCGTGTGCTCCGTTCTGGGCTTCGCGCCCACGCTTGAATAAAGCGTATTGAGCTTT
Source organism: Clostridia bacterium (assembly GCA_017471945.1). Taxonomy (GTDB): domain Bacteria; phylum Bacillota; class Clostridia; order Christensenellales; family Borkfalkiaceae; genus Scatosoma. Next base: position 13,885 of record JAFURH010000083.1, read on the forward strand.
CCTTGCACCGCTTTGGCAAGCCCCTGCGCCTTTTCGTGGTTTTTCGAATAAAAGACCTGAGCGCCGCGCGTGGAAGAAGAGGGATAATAATTTTGGTGAATGGAGAGTACGAGGTTCGGCTTGGCTTCCTCGATGATCTCTTTGCGCCTTTGCATATCTCGCTTTTTAAAGCCTTTCGTCGCGGTATCGTATAACCCCGCTTCCGTTTTGCGGGTGAGCACCACCTCAAACCCGGCGTCGGTGAGGATTTCTTTGAGTTCGAGCGTGATCGCAAGATTCAGATCGCTTTCCTTTACCCCCGTTTTTCTGCCCGAAACACCGCCGTCGATACCGCCGTGCCCCGCGTCAAGCACGATCGTAAGCGCGTTTTTGACGGCGAACACGGGTACGGGTGCACTCAGCGCACCCAAAGAAAGGGAAAACGCCGCAACGAACAGGATCAGGGCTAACAATAACGCGGCAAAAGTGGATTTTTCGGTAATTTTGATCTTTCTCATACGCTTATTATATTCCCCTAACACGTTCGGGTATGCGTTTCCCCATAAGAAAAACCGCGTGAAAGACACGCGGTAGGTTTCTTTTAACGGTTTTGGTATTCCTCGATCAGAGCGCGATAGTTTTCCGCCTTTTCGAGAGGCTCGACTTTCGGCGTTTCTTCCCGTATAGGCGCAGCCGCCGTTACGGGCGGGCTCTCTACCGCGGTTTCCGATGTCTCCGCCGAATTTTTAAGCGGTACGGGAAAGGAATAGTTTTCCGCCTCCTCCATCAGTTCCGCGTATATTTCCGAAATGCGGGAAGTTTGGATTCGATCCATACCTGCCCCTGCCATTTTCTGATAGACCTCAGCGGTTTCCACCTCGCGCACTTCGATAAAACAAGCCGTTTTATCGTCGAGCTTCAACCGCTCCACACCCGTAAAATAAGGCACGGACAGCCCGACGCCGAGTTCGGATAAAAGTTTGGACAAGCGGAACAATTCGGGCAACCCCTTTTTTCCTTTCAAGAACAACTTAACGGGTACTCGCCCCGCCTTTCGGAGTACTTTTTTAATCTCTTTTTTCAGTTCGGTAAGTCTGTCGCCGTTTAAAACGATCTCGTCGGGAATTAGAGTGAGCTCCCCCGCGCCGCCGCGCACGCAAAGTTTTGCTTCGTAGGCTTTGGCTTTGGGCAGCGTTTTGCCCGTACCGCCCACGAACGCGTCCACGAGCGTTTTACTTTCCGCGAGGGCGGCTTTTGCCGACGAGAGCCTATTCGGCGTTACGCGAACGGCGGAAAGGGAATATTTTCGGGCGAGGGCGCAAAGGCGACCGATCTCGCTCGGCTCGGTAACCTCCGTTAATTCCAACGACGCTTTGGCGACGTTTTCTATGACGGACTGGATATATTTGCGGCGCTTAAAATCACGGTATTCCTCCGCCTCCGCGGCGGAAAGCAGGATGCCCGTCGTTTGCTCGGGCGTTTTTACGAAAGTTTTTTCCATACTCCGAGTATACGACAAAGCGAGTCCGTTTATTCCATTTTCAGCCAAGTTATGACAAGCGATTTTTCGTATACTGTCCTTATGGATATCTTAAATTGTTTAAACTCCGCGGTCGTCGGCGGGGTGTTTCTCGGACTGTTATTTATCTTTTGTTTCCTCGGCGTACATATCGTGAAGCTCGCGCGGCGGGGTTACGAGGAAACCGTTAAAGCAAAAAAGGGTGAACAGCCGCAAAAGAGCGCGCCCGAACAAGAAAAAAAGCCCGTGCCGAAAGCGCCCGAGCCCGTTTATTATATTGTAGAAAAGAAGAAAAAGCGCCCGAAATCAAGCTATTCCGACCCGAAAGAATTTCGGTTTAAATAGCGTTCGCCTGCTTTATTGCAGATCGCCCGTTTCGTCGTTGAAGCTTTCGAGGTTGTTCCCGTCCTGCCAAAGCCGTTCGAGATGGTAGAAAAGCCGCGTTTCGTCGTGGAAAATATGCACGATCACGTCGCCGTAGTCCACGACCGCCCAACGCCCGTCGCGAACGCCTTCCGTTCTCGTCGGTACGATCCCGTGTTCTTTTTCCAAAAGCTCCTCCACTCTCTCGCCCATCGCGCGGATCTGGGGCGCGTTGCTCGCGCTTGCGATCACGAAATAGTCGCAAAGGGTGGTTTTTTCGCGCACGCTGAGCACCACGATATCCTTGCCCCGTTTGTCCGCAAGCGCCTTACACGCCGCGATCGCCAATTCTCTGCTCGTAAGTTCCGACATAATTACCTCCGATCGGTTATAAATTTTCAGTCAGCCTACCGTAATATTCGTAGGCTTCTTGCGTGAGCGGGTAGATCTCCCCGCCCTTTTCTTTTAAATGGGAAAGAGTGTCTTTGAGCGCGAAAAACATACATTCGTCGAGCGTTTGGTTTCTCCAAAACAGTTCGCGAAGCTTTTCCACGCCCGAAAAAACGCGCTCCTCTTCGAGCATATCCGAAAGAAAGATCAACTGTTCGAGAGGAGTCATTTCCGCTCTGCCGCTCGTGTGAAAACGGACTGCGTTTAAAATCTCCTCGTCCTCTACGCCGAACAGATATTCCGTCAGATACGCGCCCGCGTACTGATGTACGACCGCCTTAGGCACGCCTTGGGCGGAAAAGCCCGAAAGACAGGGAGAATCCAAAGGCAGATTTTTCGCGCAATCGTGAAAGAGCGCGGCGGTCACCGCTTTTCTTTCGGATATCTTTAACGACGGCGCGCGCGCCGCCGCAAGAAACGCCACCCGCAGGCTGTGCGCCTTACGTTTGTCCGTCTGCATCATCAAGGACGTTTCCGCAAAGGGGATCTTATAAAGCTCGTTCCTTTCGATATATTCGGCGACGGCTTTGCCCGTAAACGGGCTTATATCCGCACCTGCCCCCGCCAAAACGCGAATTTTCGTGGAAGAAATATCCTTTCCGTGATAATCGATCACGGCGAATTTTTTCTCAAAACGCGTTTCGAATGCGCGGGATTCTTTTTCAATCCAATCCTCTTCCTCGCTCCGCGCGCATACGGCGAGGGTTGCGAGGGAAAGAATGGTTTCGGGGTTTTTCCAGCTCGGAAAATCCCGAAGCATATCCGTGCCCACGAACCAAAACAGTTGGCTGTCGGGAAATTTTTCTTTGAAATATTGACAGGTGAGATAGGTATAGCTAACGCCGCCTACGCGCATTTCAAAATCGCTGACCTCGGTTTTTTCTATTCCCGAAAAGGCAAGGCGGCACATTTGGAGTCTATGCTCGTTTGCCGAGAGCGTTTTGCCCCTTTTATGCGGCGGCACGGCGGCGGGCACGATAAAAATCTTATCGAGTGAAAGGCTCTTTTTCGCCGCTTCGACGAGGTTTTGATGTTCGCTGTGCGGCGGGTCGAAAGAACCGCCGAAAATCCCGATACGCATAAACTGCGGTGCTCCTTTCCGTGCTTTTTTATTATTATACTATAAATTTTCCGTTTTTACAAGTTTATAAACGGAAAAAACGGGCAAAAATCTAAATATGAAAAAATCGGCTTTTATTTCAGACTTACTTTTCACTTTTTCGCTCTCGTTTATCGCGCTATTATGCATTTTGCGGTATCATCGGCTGAACTTTTTCGCCGCGCTGTTTTTAGCCGCGGCGTTTGCCGCCGCCGTCACGCTCGCCGTAGGCGGGTACTTAAGCGACAAGCGCAAGAAATTTTTCTTGAAAAAATCCGACGAGAAGGAAAAGGAAAAGCTTTTGTTGCATTTATCCCTGCTTCCTCACCGCAAGCAAAAAGAATTCTTTTCCACACGGCTTCGGGGAGAAATCAAAAACGGCGTCGTGGAAACCGCCGAGGAGATCGCGCTCGTCGATTTTCGGTTCGAACCGCTCCCGCCCGATCGATTAGGCGCGTTTATCCGCCGCCACAGCGAGAAGGGCAAGACTCTTTATTGCAACGATTTGACCGACGAAAGCAAACGGCTTTGCGAACGGTTTGGCGTGAAAGTACTCGTCGGCACGGAAGTATATTCTCTGCTTAAAAAAGAGGACGCTTTGCCGAAGAAATATTTCGGCGAGGAAAGTTTCTCGGAAAAGAAAAAGCGACAGTTTACCCTTTGGTTTTCCAAAGCGAACAGCAAACGGTTTTTGCTCGCGGGCGCGCTCGTGCTTTTAACCTCGCTCGTAACCCCCTTTCCTTATTATTATTTGGTAAGCGGGTGTATTTTACTCACCGTCGCGATCGTCGTTCGTATCTTCGGTCGCGAGCCGTAAAAACGCCGCGCCGATACACTCTACCGTATCGGAAGCCACGAGAGAATATTCGCCCGTTCTTTCCGCCGCGTATTCCGCGGCTTTGCCCGCAAGATACGCGCCGAGTATGCCGCCGTCGAACACCGACAGTCCTTCTGCGCAAAGGCTCGCAACGAGCCCCGAAAGCACGTCGCCGCTACCCGCTTTTGCCTGTGCGGAAGTGCCCGTGATATTCACCGCCGTTTTGTTACCGTCGGTCACGACGGAAACGGCGTTTTTGAGCAATACCGTAACGCCCATACGCTTCGCGAAAGGTTTTGCGGCGGTAACGCCGTCCGACAATATCTCCGTCGGGGTAAGTTCGGCAAGGCGGGAAAATTCCTTGACGTGCGGAGTCGCGAGAACGGAGCATTTTTTATTTTTGAAGAGGGTTTCCAGCCCCTCTTTTTCGTATTTAGCTAGCGAATTCAACGCGTCTGCGTCGAGAATAAGTTTCCCTTCGTAGTTTTCGATCAAATACGCCGCACCTTTAGAAACCTCCGCGCAAACGCCCGCGCCCATACCGTAGGCGATCGAATCGTAGGATAAAAGCTTTTCGAAATTTTCTTCCTCGAAGCTGATACGCGAGCCCTTGGAAATAGGTTCGAGCAATAATTCGGGCGATCTCAAATAATACGCGGGAAGAATTTTTTCGGGCAGGAACAATGTAACGTACCCCGCACCGCCGCGAAGCGCCGCCGTCGCGGAAAGATAGGGCGCGCCCGAATACTGCGCGCTGCCGCCCACGATCGCCGTTTTGCCGTAGCTCCCCTTATGCGAATTTCTCTTGCGTTTCGGAAGCAAGGCTTTCACGTACGCCGCGTCCGCCAAAAAGGCGTAGGCGTGAGAATCTTCTTCAAGGCGGGGAAGGGTGATGCCTATATCCGCTTTTTTTACGCGCCCCGAAAAATCAAGTCCGTCGCCTGCGAACACGCCCGCTTTATATTCGCCGATACAAAGCGTTTCGTCGGCGTGGACCGCCGCGCGCGCCGCGCTCCCGTTATCCCCGTTCAAACCCGAAGGGATATCCGCGGAAAGTACTTTTGCGCCCTTTCCCCTCCGCGCGTTGATCTCCTCCGCGGTCTCTTCGAATTTTCCTTCCAGCTCTCCTTTAAAGCCCGTGCCGAACAAACAGTCTACGACGAGGGAAATTTTTCCGCTCGGAAGCGTAGGTTTGATTTTTCCGCCGAGCATTTCAAACTCCGCGCGGTTGATCTCGCATTCCGAAGAGGATTTTTCCGCAAAATATACCGCCACGACTTCCCGACCGCGCTTCAATAAATGCCTCGCGCAGACGAAGCCGTCCCCGCCGTTGTTCCCGCCGCCGCAAACGCAAACGAGCTTTCCACGAGGGGCGAGCCGCTCCGCTTCGTCGGCAAGCGCTTGTCCCGCTTTTTCCATAAGATATAAAGAAGGCGTTGCAAGCCGTTCGATCGTGTATCTGTCCGCTTCGCGCATTTGAGAATTCGTGAGTATATAGTTCATTGTTTTCTCCTTCGTAGATTATTCGACCCGCAAGGAAACTTCCCCCGCCGCTATTATTCTTTCTTCCCCGTGTATCTTTGCGATTAGCTCCCCCCGCTCGGTTACCGAAAGGAGGGTAGCAGGTACGCGTTCATCACCCGAAACGAGGATGACCTCCTCGCCGAGCCAACCAAGGTGTTTTTGATATTCGCCCGAGTCGATCTCTTCGTTTAAATACTCCAAAAGCCGATTTTCGACTTCTCGTAGATCAAAGACCTTTCCCGCCGCTTCCCTCATAGAAGTGGCGATTTTTGAAAGCTCGTCGGGCAAATCGTTATTCACGTTCAAGCCGATCCCGACGACGGAATTTGCGATCTTATCTCCCGAAAAGACGTTTTCGATCAAGATCCCGCAAATCTTTTTCCCGTTCACGAAAATATCGTTCGCCCACTTGATTTTCGGGGCAAATCCGTAGCTTTCCAGCGTTTTACACACCGCGACCGCCGCCCGCTCCATAATCAAAAAAGCGTGTTTTGCGGGAAAGTTTTCGTAAAACGAAAGCTTGGAAAGATACAGCCCGCCGCTCTCGGACGAAAACGAACGGTTTTTCGTGCCCTTCCCGCCCCTTTGGCGGCGCGCAATCACGACGGTATCCTCGCCGTTTTCTCTTAAATTTTTCGCGTAGTCCTGCGTGGAATCCAACTCTTCAAAACGTAGGATTTTCACGCCTTTTATCCCGTTCAATCCGCACCTGCCCTTAACTTTCGTAATCGTCGCCACCGAATTCGCCGAGCTCTGCGATCGCTTGCTTTACCGAATCGTATTCAAAGCCCTTTCCCATCAGGTACCGACAAGCTTTTTGCAAAGTCGCTTTATCCGCGGTTTTTCCGCGAAGGTATTTTTCCAAAAGCGTTTTTGCGGCGGACAGCTCGTCTTCTTTGGAAAGCTCGTCGAGCGCGCCGTCGATCTCCTCGTCTGACACTCCTTTCCCTCGAAGCTCCATACGGATCAATCGGTTTCCTTTTTTCTTCGCCGCAAAGGAAACGTAGCTTTTCGCGTACTCCCCGTCGTTTAAAAAATTATAGCTTTTCAGCCGTTCCACCACGAAATCGCACACGGCGGGCAAAAAGCCTTTTCCCGACAAAAAATCTCGGATCTGCTTTTCCGTTTTCGCCGTCGCCGTAAGGTGGTGCAGCGCTTTATCGAGCGCCGTTTCCTTTTCGCTTTCGAGCTGCATTTGAGAAAGCTTTTCGGGGTCTATCGTCTGCCCGACTTTGAGGCGGTTTCGAAGGGTGGTTTCCAAGGTCAGCCCGCAATAAAACCTGCCGTCCACGAAAATATTACATCTCGTTTTATCCTTCACCTGCGGGGTGATCGCCGTGATCTCGCTCAAACTCGCCTCCCTCGCCGAATCTTCGGCTATTATTATTCTAACACGAATGCGGAAAAATGTCAACTGCCCCGCACCGTCTTTTTGCACGAAACGCGCCTAAAAAATTATTTACCGTTATTTTTGCCAAAACCGTTTACTTTTTTGCATAAATATGATACAATAATATCAGCAAAAAAAAGAGGTTTGAAATGGATTATCATAAAGTAGATATTCAAGGCTTTGAAGCCGAGCTTCCCATACTCCCTTTACCCAGCGGAATTAAGATCGCCTTTTTCAACTTACACGGCGATAGCGAAATGACCGAGCATTGTGCAAAAAAACTCGCGCCTTATCTTTCCGATTGCGACGTACTCCTCACAGCGGAATCCAAGGGCTTACAGCTTGCGCATTGTACCGCTCGCGAGCTGAAACAAAGATTTTACGCCGTGGCGAGAAAATCCAAGAAATTGTATATGCAAGACGGCATCGATATCGTGATCGAGTCCTCTATCACGACGGGCAAAGAACAACATCTGTATCTTTCCAAACACGACGCCGATCTTATCAAAGGTAAAAAAGTCGGCATCGTAGACGACGTGGTTTCTACGGGCGCGTCGCTCAACGGTTTGGAACGACTCGTAAAAGAAGCGGGCGGGATCGTACATAAAAAGGCGTTCGTTTTAGCGGAAGCGGACGCGGCGGAGCGCAAGGATATTATCTACCTCGCGCAGATCCCTATCTTCCTTTAACCTTTAATTTTCTATCCTTCTCTGAAATAAGGGAAAAAAGTGAGGTCTATTTATGTCCAGAAGAGATTACGAATACGAAGGAATGAATCCAAGACAGCGGGAAAGAATGAGACCGCGCAAAAAAGGCGGCGTAGCGGGTAAGATCATCGCCGCCGTACTCGGTTTCCTATTCGGTATTATCGCCACCGTCGGGAGCGTTGCGGGCGTAGGCTATTATTTCGCCACCACGACGACCGTTAAGGACGCTATCAATAAAGTCAACGATCTTGCGGGTACGCAAATTGATTATAAGGAATACGTAACGGACGAATACGCAAACCAAACGGTAATCGGTCTTGTGGGAAAATTGCAAAAAGTCGCCGACGATATGACAAAGAACGGCGGTACTTTCGAAAAACTTAACGAAATTTCGCCCAAGGTGGCGACCGCAATCGACGCGCTTGCCAAAACGCTGAAAGAGTACGGATCTTCTATGGAGCAATCGGAAATCAACAACAAGCTGATGACGGAGAAATTCGATTCGCTCGGGCTTGCGCTTGAAGAAATCATTTATACCCTTCAACTCGGCAAGCTTTTGGAATCCACCAACAACCTCGACACGAGCGACGAACTGATGATGTATCTTTGCTTCGGCGAGAAAGGCGAGAGCGAAGCGAGCGGCGATTATCATTTGGATGAAAAAGGCAAAGTCGTCGTACACGACAGCGCCGATCCGATCACGATCGGCTCGCTTGCTACGGGTGGGATCAACGACGTACTCGCGGATATGCCCCTCGACGCGCTTATCGACGACTCCGAGCTCAACGAAGACAACCCCGTAATGCTCGCGCTTGCCTACGGTACGGAAGGCACGCATTGGGATTGGAAAAACGGGGAAGTTAAAATGCGCCAACAAGCCTTTGTCAAAGGACTTTTAAGAAGTGGCGAAACCTTCTACGGTATCGACGGCAACGCCGTAACGGCGACCGCGATTTCCGAAAACGTATATTCGGTGAGCGAAACGGACGAGGAAAGCGGGCAAACCTCTATTGCTTTTTATTTGCAATACGACGAAACGACGGGCGTATATCTGGCTTGGTCAAACGAAGCTTGCGACACTCCCTATCGCTATCCTAAAACGACGGTCGGCGATCTGCAAAGCGGCGCAGGCGATTTGATCGACGGCATTGAGTTAGCTCCCATATTCGGCGTGAGTATGGAAGATATTAAAAAGGCGCACGACTCCGACCCTTTGAACGATCCCGACGCGGTGATCCTCGCACTCGCTTACGGCGAAAAAGGTACGCATTACGATCTTGACGGAAACGGAGACGTCGTGTGGATAGGCGAAAACAAGCCTCGCACCATCAGCTCGCTCACGGACGACGGCGGCGCGAGCGCGCTCTTAGACGAGATCAAGCTTTCGACGCTTCTTAACATCTCGCCCTTGGATAAATATACCGATCCCGACAACGAACCCGACGCGATAATGCTCACGCTTGCGTTCGGCGAGGAAGGCACGCATTATACTCTCAAAGATTCCAACGGCGACGGCACGCCCGATACGATCGAATGGGTAGGCGACAACAAAGAACGCACCGTTAAAGATCTGACCGACGAAAACACCGATATTTTCGACGAAATGACCCTTGCTTCGGTGTTGAATATCAAGCCGAGCGATAATAAAGTAATGATTTCGCTTGCCTACGGCAACTCCTCCCGTTACACCGTAAACGGCGATAAATTCATTATGAATCCCGTCGTTTACACCCTCGTCGGCACGACGGTTTATAACGACGAATACGAACCCGTTCTTGAAAACGCGACGGCGAACGCTAACGGCGTATACACGCTAACACAAGACGAAACCACCGTTTATTTGAAAGGCGAAAACGGCGTGTTGTACGCGTACGCAAGCGAGGAAGAAGCGGTTGCGGGCGCAAAAGAAACGAGGTTGCTTTATAAGAAAACCGTTTTAAACGATTTGAAAGGCAACGGCGCAAGCGATTTAATCGGCTCGATCGAGCTCGGCGCTGCGCTCGACGTGGATATCCTTACGGCGGATGAAAACACGAGCGAACTTTTGCTCGCGCTTGCCTTCGGCTACGAGGACGAAAACTACGAGATCGCGACTGTGAACGGCGTAAAATCGGTGCAATGGTTGGTAAAAGATTCCGCGACGGGAGAAAAATACGCGCCCAGAACGATCGACGATCTGAGCAAAAATTCCGAAGAGGTCTTTGATTCCATTCGTTTGGCAACCGTGCTCGAAGTCACCCCCGCTTCTCACGCGATCATTATTGCGCTTGCTTACGGCGAGGAAGGCGAGGAAGGCAAAGACGGAGATTTTGAATACGTTGATCTTAATGAAGACGGAATAATCGACGAAAACGACGGTTTTAAATCCATCAACGGAAGCAAGCCGCACACCGTGAAAGAACTCAAAGAAGGCGGCGGCGCGGAGCTTTTGGACGACATTGAGCTTTCCGCGATCTTTTACGAGCCCAATCCCGAAAAAGATAAGGTTCAAATGTTCATTATCTACGGGAAAGAAGATATCCACTATTCTTACACGAAAAACGACGACGGAACGTATACGATCTCGATGCTTCAAAAGCGTATGGCAGTTTGCGCCGACGGCGTTATCCCCTACGACGAATACGGGCATCGGCTCGGCGGTAAGATCAGTTCTTACGACGGCGAAGGCGATCATCAATGCGTCTATACCGAAACGGACGCAGACGGCAACGTTACTTTAACCTATTATCTTACCAAGGTCACCTACGCGCCGCCTCTTACCGAAATCACGGACGAGGGAACGACCGCTGATTTTTATTTCGTATACGAAAAAACGGAGGACGGAAGCTACGTTCCCGTTATGTTCGATTCCCGTACGCTCGGGCAATTAACGCGTGATAAAACCTTGCTCGACGATATTTCCAAAGCGTTGACCGTTCGGGATTTCCTCGGCGACGAAGCGGGGTTGGATACGAACTTCGTATTAAAACACGTTGCCGATAATAAAATCGACGAGCTTCCTCGCGCAATCGAAAATTTGACCGTGCAGCAGGTGTTTGCGGAAGAAATTTACAAGCATAAAAAGGATTCGGACAATCAATTCCTCTATTTCGTGGATGAAAACGGCGCACAGCTTTATTATAACGAGGTGAACGGAAAATGGTATACTTCTTCCGATTTTACCGAAGGAACTCAGTCCGCACGAGTTATGGAAGGCACTTGGAAATATCTGCTTATGGCAACGCCCGAGGGCGAGACGGAAAAAATCGAACAAAACTATAAGCTTTCCGAAATCAATAAAATGATCAATAATATGAAAGAAAACGTACGAGACGCTACGCTTGCGCAATTGTATGTAGACGGTTTGATCAACACTCAGCCCGACGAATCGATCGCAAACTATACAATCGACGGTTTGATTGATCTCGTATCTACGTTGAAGCAGCAAGGCAATTCTTAAAACAAAAAAGAATTTTGTAAAATTTGTAAAATTCTTAAAAAACGATTGACTATTTTTCTGAAAAGGGATATAATAATTGCATACGGCTATTTGAATAGTCGTTTTAACCTTGCGTGTGGAGATCGCACGCCGAATAAGACCAGGAGGTGAAAAAATATGGCTAAATACGAAATGCTCTATTTGCTGAACAACGACTCTACGGAAGAAGTTAAGGCAGCCGAGATCGCGAAATACGAAGAAATCGTAAAAGCGAACGGCGGCGTTGTCGTTTCGACGGACAAGTGGGGAACGAAGAAAACTGCGTACCCTATCAAGTTCAAGAACGAAGCTTACTACGTATTGATGACGTTCGAAGCCGAGGCGGGTGCGCTTGCGGAACTCGAACGCGTTGCAGGCATTGACGCGGAAGTTTTAAGACGTATGGTAACGAAACTTAATTGATAAGGTAGTGGAAAATTATGAACAAAGTATTTTTAATCGGTAACTTAACGCGCGACCCTGAACTCACCGAAACCCCCTCGGGTGTGGCTGTATGTCATTTCTCGATCGCTGTCAACAGAAATTATTCTTCGCAAGACGGCGAACGCCAGACGGACTTTTTCAACTGCACCGCTTGGCGCGGACAGGCTGAAACGATCGCACGTTACACTAAAAAAGGCAACAAGGTTGCCGTGAGCGGAAGCATTCAGCTCCGCAACTACGAGGATAATCAGGGCGTTAAACGCAACGCCGTGGACATTATCGTACAGGATGTGGAATTCTTAACGCCGAAATCCAGCGGCGAATTCGACGGCGACGATATGGACGCGCCCCGTGCCTCTCAGCCCGCTAAGAAGAAGCCCGTTCTTCGTCCTATCGACGACGATAACGATATGCCCTTCTGATTCGGGTCCTAAAATAACCTAAGGAGTAAATTATTATGGAAGAAAAAGCACCTGTTAAAAAGGTTTTCAAGAAAATGCCCCGTAAAAAGGTATGCGCTTTCTGCCAGGAAAAACTTACCGTGATCGACTATAAGGACGTAAACCGTTTGAAGAAATTCATTACGGAAGGCGGTAAGATCCTTCCCCGCAGAATGAGCGGTACTTGCGCGGCGCATCAAAGACATCTCGCCACCGCGATCAAGCGTGCGAGAATCGCTTCGCTTCTCCCTTTCAAAGGCGAATAATTTCAGCGATACGAACAAATTTAAATCCCGAAGCTTTTGGCTTCGGGATTTTTGTTAGGTTTCCATCAACCCTGCCGCACGCAACGCCGCGAGAATTTCGTTGATTTTCACCGCATTGCTTTGAGGTGTTGCCCCCGTTACGGTAATGTCTTCAACCGCCTCCGCAGGAGTCACTTCGCCGGGTTCTCCTTGTTCTCCCTGAGGACCTTGAGGTCCCTGAGGGCCTTGAGGACCAACTTCGCCTTGCGGGCCTTGAGGCCCGACTTCACCCTGAGGGCCTTGCGGACCGACTTCACCCTGAGGACCTTGAGGACCAATTTCGCCCTGAATACCTTGAACGCCCTGTTCACCCTGAGGACCTTGTTCCCCCTGGATTCCTTGGACGCCTTGGATTCCTTGAATACCCTGCACGCCTTGTTCGCCTTGAGGGCCTTGCGGTCCGGGTTCGCCCTGAGGACCGGGCGCACCCGCTTCCCCTGCTAATCCTTGAGGACCTTGAGGACCTTGCGGTCCACGAGGCCCTACGACGTAATAAATATTGCCGTTCGTCGGCGTGCAACAGCCAAAGTTGTTGCAACCACCGCAAAATTGATTATGACACATAAAATACTCCTTTAAAAATAACCGAGGGCACTTCCCTCTGCTATATTTTATGAAAGAAGCCCGTCAATGCGTTCGTATAGGCAAAAAAAATAGCGCAGTGAACAAACACTGCGCATTTTTGCGGGATAAAGAAGCGACGAAAAAATTTCGCCGTTTATTGCTTGTTGAGAACTATCAATTTATCAAAGAAGATAGATCGGAAGCGTTCCGCCGATATTGACGTAACTCGTTTTTTCCGCTTTCGTCGCCTTTTTCGTCGGCGATTTTTTCACGGTTTTGGATGCCGTGGGCGCGTCCGCCACTTTTTTACAAGCGGTTTTTTTCGCGGGTGCTTTGGTCGTTTTTTTGACGGCGACGGCTTCGACCGCTTCGGGCGCTACTTTCGCCGCGACTTCTACGGGCGCGGGAATCGCTACTTCGCTGTTCTCCATATCGGGCGCGGAGGTTTTGACGTTGGAATAGCCGTTATTAACGGCTCTTTTGATGGAATTTTTACCGATGGGCATAGCTTATGATCTCCTTTGCAAGTTTGGTATATTCGTTCGCGCTTCGGCTGTTTTTCTTGTAGACCACGACGGGTTTGCTGTTGTCTTGCGACCATTCGATCGCGCTGTCCACGTGGATATACGTTTCAAACAGATTCGCGCCTTCCGTTTCGCTGAGCGTTTCGATCGTCTGTTTTAAATAGTTCTTTCTCTCGTCGGCTTTGGTGATGGCGATTCCCAAAATTTCAAGCTTGGGCGCGATGTTTTTCACCTGTCCTACGAACTCGAAGATATTCGCAAGCCCGAACAACCCCCAAGGGCTGGCTTCGACGGGAATGATCACAAAATCCGCCGCGCACATAATATTCATTACCCAACCGCCGAGCGTAGGCGGCGCGTCGATCAAAATATAATCGTAGTACCCTCTCGCGCGAACGGGTTCGAGGGATTTTTTCAAAATGATCTCACGTTGCCATTTGGAAAACAGGTCGAATTCGATCGAGCTCATTAAAGAGGTCGAAGGCACGATATCTAAGCCCTCGTATTCCGTTTCGACGATAAAATCGGACAGATCTTTTTCTTCTTTGATCGCCGTGTAGATATTCTTTCCGCTCGTCGCGAATCCAAGCGCCTTTTCCTCGTCGAAAAAAGAAAGCGTAAGATTGAGTTGCATATCGCCGTCGATCAGAAGAACTTTTTTTCCTTGCAGCGCAAGCGCGCAGCCGACGTTCGAACAGGTCGTCGTTTTTCCGCTTCCGCCTTTATTGTTCGCAAACGCGATCACCGTCGTTTTACTCATTCGTTTTTTCCTTCGTAGTTTTCTTTTTCTTAGCTTCTTTTGCTTTGGCGCGCTTTTCCGCCGCCAGTCGCTCTTTTCTGTCCTCTTCGTCCTCGAGGTATTCTGCCAATTCCCGAACCCCCTCCCCGGTTACCGCCGATAACGGAAAGATTTTTTTACAGCCCGCGAGCTTTAACCAACGGGTCACCCGTTCCACGTTCGCGTCGGGCTTATCGATCCCCGAAACGATGCCGATCACTTCGCGGTTGACCATACTCGTAAGGCAAGGAGAAAAGATAGAATACGGCTCGTTTGCCGAAAGCACGAGTCCCACGATATCCGCCTCATACGAATACAACGAAAGCGCGCCGCTCGTTTCCCGCCGTTCGGTATATTCGCCCGGCGTATCGATGATCGTTTCAAGGTAGTTGACGTATTGCGTTTTGAAATATTTGATTTCTTCGCCGCGCAGAGCTTGCGTGAGGGTGGTTTTTCCCGCCGCCACTCTGCCGATCAAAATGAGTTTCTTCATTTTTCTTACGTTCCGAAAGATCAGGTTTTCGTCAGTTCGCAGCAGGTGTAATGCAATTTATTGCTGAAATATTCGCGGATCGCCGTAAACGCCGATTCCACCGCCGACACCGTACCCGAAACGATCAACGTACCCGTGAATCTGTCCACGAATCCGATTTCCGCGCCGGAAGCCTTCATCGCGATATCCGCGGCGATCACCGCGCTTTCGCAAGGGCTGACCGTCAAAACGCCGATCGCGCTCCTCGAATAGTCCGTTTTGGGATCGAGACCGAGTTTATAATACAAAACGTCGTCCGGATTTGCGATAATGTGGCAAAGCGTGATCTGTTTGCCGGGAACGAGTTCTTGTATGATTCTCATTTTTTCCTGTAATTCCATAGATATTCTCTCCTGATTTTTTTCTTATTAACCGCCGATCTGACATTTTAACCCCGATTCTTCGGCGACGGATAAAAGATACTGCATCTTTTCTATCGAGGGCGGCAAAATTTCCTTTAAGGAATAATTTCTGCCGAGCTTTGAATATTTATCCTGCCCAAGCCTGTGATACGGAAGCAAATGATATTCTTTCGCGCCGATCTCAGCGGCGTATTTGGCGATCGCTTTGATCGACTTCGCGTCGTCGTTTACGCCGGGCACGACGGGGGTGCGAATGATCAACTCCACGCCGCATTTGCCAAGCTTTTTCGCGTTTTCCAAAATCAGTTCGTTGCCGACTCCCGTATATTCCTTGTGCTTTTTCGTGCACATCAGCTTGATATCCATTAAATATAAGTCGAGGTAAGGAAGGATCTCTTCGATCTTTTCAAACGGCGCGTTCGCCGTGGACTCGACCGCCGTATGCAAGCCGTGGTCTTTGCAAGCGTGCAACAAATCCCGCGCAAACTCGTGTTGACCTAAGATCTCGCCGCCCGATAAAGTGATCCCGCCGCCGCTTCTTCTATAATACGGCGCGTCTGCTAAAAGCTCGGGCATCAGCTCTTCAACGGTCACGTCGCGGCCGACGACTTTTTCCTTGCCGTCCTCCTGCATCGTCTGAATGGCGAACTCCTGCGATTCGGGATTGCAACACCACGCGCAACGCATATAACAGCCCTTAAAGAATACGATCGTTCTGATTCCCGGTCCGTCGTGAATGGAAAAGCGCTGAATATTGAAAATTCTGCCTTTTTTATCGTAGATACTCACGGATTACCACCCCTGTTCCGTTCTGTTGATGATATCCTCTTGCAAAGAGCGGGAAAGGGTCGTGAACAGCGCGCTATATCCCGCCACGCGCACCACGAGCGTTTTGTATTTTTCAGGGTGTTTTTGCGCGTCGAGCAAGGTTTCCTTGGTAACGACGTTAAACTGCATATGCATACCCTTTTGATCGAAATACGAACGGATGAGCGCGACGAATTTGGTCAATCCCGACATACCCGCAAGCGCGGAAGGATGGAATTTTTGATTCAAAAGCGTACCGTTGGAAGCGACGCCCTGTTCGAGCTTTGCCACCGAGTTCGCCGTCGCCGTAGGTCCTTTCACGTCGCGACCCGAAGCAGGGCCGATACCGTCCGCCACGGGCGTGAAGGCAAGTCTGCCGTCGGGCGTTGCGCCCGTCTGACCGCCGAGGGGTACGTTCGCCGAAACGGGATACAAGCCCGCTTGGAATTTCCCGCCGCGATAGTTGGAATATTTCTCCACTTCTTTGGTATACGTGTTCGCAACGTCGCGCGCGAACATATCCGCTTCGTAAATATCGTTGCCGTATTTGGGGCAAGTTTCGTCGATCAAACGCTTGATCTCGCGGAATCTCGCCTTTCTTTCAGGATCGATCCCTTCTGCCGTCGTCACTTCGTGATAGATCATACGAATGACTTCTTCGTTGACCTCGATCCCCTCTTCTTTGAGCCCGATCGCGACCTCGCTTGTGATGCGTTCCGCTGCTTTGCCTTCGATACCGTACCCGAAATTCGCTTCGAGCGCGGCTTTGAATTCCGCCATCGTCACTTTCTTTTCGTCGAATACGAGCTGTTTGACCGCCAAAAGCCCGTCCGTATTATTCGCGATCCCGAAGCCCTGCGGGCCCGTGAAGTTATACACCGCGCCGCCCTCTTGTAAGGATTTTCCGCGCGCGATACAATCGTCCACCATACAGGACTGGAAGGGAAGAGGCATTCTCGTCGCGTGCGCCGCGTCGATCGCGTTATTCGCGTTGACGAGAAGCTTGATGAAATAACTTTGTTGCGTTTTATACGCGTTATAGAATTCCTCGAAGGAGGTCATTTTGGTCACGTCGCCCGTGTCGGGTCCGATCTTCACGCCTTTATCCACGCCGTTCGAGAATACGAGTTCGAGCGGACGGCACATATTGAAGAACGCCGCGTCGTGCCAACCGTCCGTTTTGCCTGCCTTTTGGGGCTCTACGCAACCGATAATGCAATAATCCCGCGCGTCTTCGAGCGTAAGCCCGCGCGCCATAATCGAAGGAATGATAATCTCGTCGTTATAATATGCGGGGAAGCCCGTGCCGAGGCGCGTAAGCGCCGCCGCTTTAACTAAAAGAGATTCGGGCGAGCCGTTCCATACGCGAATAGAAATGGAAGGCTGGGGCAGAGGCACGTGCATAGAAGCTTCGATACACATATACGAAAGGTCGTTCGTCGCGTCCATACCGTGGATGTCCTGCCCGCCGACGATCAGGTTCTGGAACATACCGTAACCCGCGAATCCGTCCGCGGAAACCGCGTCGCGTACCTTGTTGATATCGTTGAGTTTGACCCAGATACAGTCGATAAGCTCCTGCGCTTGCTCCACCGTGAGCTTGCCCGCTTCGATATCCTTTTTATAATAAGGATACATATATTGATCGAATCTGCCGGGAGAAATGGAATGTCCGCTCGATTCTACCTGTAATAAAAGCTGTACGAACCAGAAGGACTGGCAGGCTTCGTGGAAGTCCGCCGCTGGGAATTCGGGCACGTGCGCGCAGTTTTTCGCGATCTTTTCAAGCTCTGCTTTTCGCACGGGGTCGGATTGCTTTTTCGCCATTTGAATGGCGAGGGTCGCGTATCTGTGCGCGTATTCGATCACCGCTTCGCACGATTCGATCACGGCGTATAAGAAATTACTTCTTTGCACGTAATCGCCGTCTGCTACGTCGAGCTTATCGAGCGCGGCTTGCGCTTCCGCGATAATTCCACGGTAGCCCTTGGCAAGCACTTTATCGTATTGCACGCAAACGTGACCGATCCCGTTATAGAAATAGTTCCCGGGCGTGAAAATGCCGTGTTTCGTGAACGCCGCGTACGCTTCGGGCGCCATATTCGCTTTGGCTAAGTCGCTGTTCGTTTTCCCTTTCCAGTAAGGATAGACTTCACGGAGCTTTGCTTTCGTCTGCTCGCTGATATAAAAAGGGTCTGCGGCACGGGTTGCCACCGTGTCGAACTCCGCTTCCAGCCATTCGTAGGAATATTCGGGGAATACCTGACAACCGCGGGGGGCAATCGTTGCGCTCCCGACGACGAGTTCGTCCTCGCGAATGACGATGGGAATATGGCGAAGGATATGCGTAAACGCCGCGCTTCGGCGAAGAATGATAGGCAGGTCCTCCGTCGCTTTATAGCTTTCCGTTACGAGTACGCCGCGAGCCGATTCGATCTCGGGCATTTTTTCGTATAAACGATCGATTAACTTGTCGATTCTCGAACTTTTTTCGAGCACGAATTTGATATTTTCCATAGTCCGTCAACTCCAAACTATCTCTTTTTATTGATTATAACTGATTCCAAAGATCTTCGTGGGGTGCGGCGATCACAGAAGTAGAGGAAAGCGTACCCGTCGTTTTCGCGTACGAAGCGCCCGCTTCGACCGCCGCCGTTACGTCGCCGACCTCGCCCGTGATGAGTACGACCCCTTTTCCGCCCATACCGCGGGAAACGCGGAGATCGTAAATTTCCACTCTCGCGGTTTTGACGGCGATATCCGCCGCTTTGATCGAGGTTGCCGCCGAGAAGGTTTCAATAAGCCCCAACGAGCCTTTTTTCGCCGTCGTTTGCGTACCGAAAAGAGCGGTGATAACCTGCTCGTCGATCCTGCCCATCACGGAAGAATCGATCACATACCCGTCGAAACGGGATAAAACGTGGTTGACCGCCGCCGTTACGTTGGAAATCGAGCCCGTCAAGATCATTTCGTATTTTCCGGGACAAGCGGGATGTGCGGAAACGAGCTCTACGCCCGCGCTTTTTAAAGCCGCGTCCGTCGCTTCTACGCCTTTGGGGATACTTTTCAGTTCAATTACGCCTACCGACTTAAACATTGTTGTTTACCTTGTCTATAATAATTTTATTTCCTTCGTCGAGCGTGATTCTGCCGCTTAACGAAGCGTATTGCGGAAGGGACAACCCCGCCGCGCTTTCTGCAATTTTATCTCCTCTCTCCACGAGATCGCCGTCTTTTACGATCGGGACGGAGGGTGCGCCAATATGCTGACGAAAAGTGATCTCCACACGCGGGAAATCGGTATCTTCGCCCACGAACTCGGCGACTTTATCGTATTTAAGAACGCCTAACACGCTCTCCCAGCGCTCGGACGGAACCATTCTGTAATCCCGTTCGGGAAGCGCGTCCACCGCTTCTTTGCCGACGAAACGCATTTTATTTTGTGCGAGCAGATTTTTATAGTTCGCGATCACGGCTTTGGGGGAAATGCCTTGATTGCACGCGAGCGATTCGCAGATCCCGCAAGCGCAACAAAGGGTTGCGGAAAGCACCATTTGCGGAAGCACGACCGCCGCGCCCATCGCCGTACGAACCATTTTATGCGGTTCGAGCGGATAGCCAAGGAGCGCTCTCGGGCACATATCCGTGCAACGCGTGCATTGACAGCACGCCGTTTCCGCACGAGCGACCGAACGCTCTACGTTTATTTTTTTGCTCTCGATCGCCTCGATATTCGAAGGCAAGATCAACAGTCCTTTCGTCGTTTTCGAAACCACGTACGTTTCGGGGTCTATCAATTTTCCCATTGACGGACCGCCGTCCAACACCTCGTGCGTTTCGGGAACGGTGACGCCGTATTTTTTGAACAGGTCGGCTACGGGCGTTCCGACGGGAACGCGCACGACGATCGCTTTTTCTATATCGCCGCCGATCGTCAGCCATTTCATCGTCACGTTCGTGCCGAATTTAAGCGCCGCCGCAACGTTATAAAGGGTTTCCACGTTGTAGACGATCACGCCCGAAGTGATAGGCAAATTGCCGGGCGTTACCACCCTGCCGAGAGCCTCGTAGATAAGGCTGATCTCGTCGCCCATCGGATACACGTTAGGCAGCACCTTTACGAGAATATTTTCCGCAAGGCGTTGTCCTTCCGTCCACCGCAATTTTTCTGCCGTGTGCCGTTTAATGCAAAGGAGCGCGCGGGGAATTTTCGCGTACTCCAAAACCGCCTTAATGCCCGCAAGGACCATAGGCGTTTCGCGTTTTAAAATAATATAATCGGTATAGAGAAGCGGCTCGCATTCCGCGCCGTTGATAAGAAGGGTATCCGCGCCTTCGGCAAGCTTTGCATACGCGGGAAATCCCGCGCCGCCAGCCCCTACGATCCCGGCTTCCTTCATTATTTCTTTGAGTTCCATTTTCTTCTCTCTTGCTTTCAAATTCAATCGACGATACCCACAATCACTGCGTCCGCGGGCGCGTTCACGTTATGCAACGCAAGGCGCGCAGAACTGCCCGTCGTGATGAGTACCGTTTCGCCGATACCCGCCCCAACGCTGTCGATCGCGATGACGTATTCTCCCGTCAATTCGCCGTTTTTCATTATTTCTACTTCCATAAATTTGCTTCCGACGAGAGTTTCCTGTTTTCTCGTGGAAACGATAGTGCCTCTGATGATGCCTCTTAACATATTACTCCTTCACGACCTTTACTTTCGAGCCGTTTCCGATCCCGACTGCGTTCGCGTCGTCCGTATCTACGTGCATTTCCAGTCTGAAATCCTTATGAACGCGTACCTGCACGTCGTACCATCTCGTTCTTCTCTTTCCGTCCACGTCCACCGTCACCGTGTCGCAATCCTTCACGTTAAAGCGAAGCGCGTCGTCGGGGGACATATGGATATGACGGTTTGCGATAATGCAACCTTCGGAAAGCTCCACCACGCCCTTAGGCCCAACGATACGGATACCCGCAGAGCCAGCGAGATTCCCCGATTCGCGAACGGGGGGCTTTACTTTAAGAACGTAGGAATCCGTCGCCGAAATTTCCACTTGGGATTTGCTTCTCAAAGGTCCTAACACGCGCACGTTTTCGATCGGACGAAGGGAAGGTCCTACGATCGTCAACACTTCCTTACACGCGTATTGACCTGGTTGCGACAAATCTTTGAGCGGGGTGAGCTCGTAGCCTGCGCCGTACAGCGTTTCGAGGTCCTCTCTGGTGAGGTGGATATGCCTGTTCGACACGCCCACGGGGACTTCGTTATTCGCGCCTGCGCTTTGCGATACGGGCGCTCCGCCTTCGATATCGGCAAGCACTTTTTTAACTAATTCGGCTATCTGTGCGTTTGAATATTCCATAATACGTTCCTTATTTTACCTAACTTACTTTTGATTTTTTGAAAAGGCTTGCCCGCAACGCCCAAGCGCGGGCGTTGCGGCTATTTCCTTTTCTCGCGTTCTTACCCTGATTATTTGATCGAGGGAAGAAGTTTTTCCACGTCTGCGTGGGGTCTGGGAATTACGTGCGTCGCGATCACTTCGCCAAGAGAAGTAGCCGCAGCCGAGCCTGCTTCCACAGCCGCTTTCACAGCGCCTACGTCGCCGCGAACCATAACGCTTACCAAGCCGCTACCGATCTTTTCGCTGCCGATAAGGATAACGTTCGCCGCCTTGACCATAGCGTCCGCCGCTTCGATCGCCGCTACCAAGCCTCTCGTTTCAACCATACCTAATGCTTCCATTTGTGTATCCTCCTGATTTTTTTTGATACTTTTTTATTCTTTCAAAGCCGAAGCTTTAAAATTCCGTTTAGCCCGTCGTTAAGAATTTCATAACGTCGGGGTGCGGGCGCGCAATCACCTCGCACAATTTCACTTTGCCTACCTCCGCCGCTGCCGCCGCGCCTGCTTGCGCCGCCGCTTGCACCGCGGATACTTCGCCTTCGACGACCACGGTCACAAGCCGCCCGCCGAGGCGTTTTTCCACGTGAATAAGCTTTACGTCAGCTGCTTTTACCATAGCGTCAAGCCCGGTGATTGCGGCAACCATAGCCTGCACTTCGAGTAACGCAATTGCTTTCATACTAAAAACTTTTTATCCTTAAATTATTTGATAGCGGGAAGAAGTTTTTCAACGTCTGCGTGGGGACGAGGAATTACGTGCGTCGCGATCACTTCGCCAAGAGAAGTAGCCGCAGCCGAGCCTGCTTCCACAGCCGCTTTCACAGCGCCTACGTCGCCGCGAACCATAACGCTTACTAAGCCGCTACCGATCTTTTCGCTACCGATCAAAACGACGTTCGCCGCCTTAACCATTGCATCCGCAGCCTCGATCGCCGCTACCAAGCCTCTCGTTTCAACCATACCTAATGCTTCCATCATAATTTTGTTTCTCCTTAAAATTTATTTTTTAATTTTTTTTTATCTTAATTTGTCTTTGCCGAGCGCGCTCAAATGGGCAAACCATTCGATATCCTCGCTCTGGCGCGCGATAATTTTGTGGGTAATGTAGAGGTTTCTCTTTTCCGCCTCCGCTTTCCCCGCGGCTACCGCCGCTTCCACCGCCGCCGCCGTGCCTTCCGCTTTGATCGCCATCACGAGGGGTACTTCCGCAGAATCGCCTGCGGCGGGTTTGTTTTTGTCGATCGCCACGATCTTTACGTCCGCGGCTTTCGCCATTTTATCGGCTACCACGATCGAGGTCGTGAAACCGAATACTTCAATCATACCAAGAGCCATAATCAACCTCTTTGTTTTTCTTTATCCGTCCTTTCGTAAAATGCAAAGATGCGAGAAAGGCAAGGCGTGCGAAGATTTCTTGCAGGGAGCGTACTTTTCCGTACGCGAGCAAAAGAAATTAAGCACAACGAAGCATTTCAAAGTATATTTGCATTTTACTCCGCTACGTAGCAGATCTTGATCCCCTTCTGCGCCACGTTCACTTCCATCGCCTCGTTGAGCTTGTCGAGCGGGAAGGTGTGCGTGATCAGATCTTTGATGGGAATGTTCATTTCTCTTGCCTGACGAAGGAACGCCATCGTCGTGGGATAATCGTCCGCCGAATAGTCCCAAGAACCGACGAGGTTGATTTCCTTATTACACATAGCAAAATGCGGGTTCACGTTGTAGTCGCCGTTGTTTACGAAGAAGCCCATTTCGCAGAGCCCGCCGCCGCGACGGATATATTCGTAGATGTCCTTTGCCGCCGCAGGAGCGCCCGTGCATTGGAATGCGAAGTCCGCGCCCACGCCGTTGGCTACGCTCTTGACGAGCTTGACTCTCTCTTCGAGGGTGGGAACTTCTTTGAAGTTGATCACCGTTTTTGCGCCGAGCTTTTTCGCCATTTCAAGCCGCATCGGCGTGCCGTCGATCGCGATAATGTGATTGATACCCGCCGCGCGCAGTACGCTGATCATTACGAGCCCTACGGGACCGAGCCCTTGAATGAGGACTTTGGAATTGAAGTTCAAAAGCCCCGTCGTGTTCGCTCTCTTCAAAGCGTGTACGCAAACGCACGCAAGCTCCAAAAGCATTCTTTCCTTTAAGTCGAGGTCGTTTACCACGAAATACGTAGCGCCCTTACCTCTGATCAAAAGGTGGGTTGCGAACCAACCCGTGAGGGGCTGAGAGTCGCTGTGAGGAATCAACCCGAACACGCCCTGCTTATCGCAAAGGTTGGTGTTTGCGGGGTGATTGCGACAAATATGACATTCGCCGCAGCTGATAACGCTGGTTACCACCTTGTCGCCGACCTTAATGGGCTTGCCCGACGTGTCAAATTTGACGTTTTTACCGAGCGCAATAATTTCGCCCGTGCCTTCGTGTCCGAGGGTTACGGGAATGATCCCGAAAGGATCGCCCTTCCATTCGTGCACGTCCGTGCCGCAAACGCCGCAGCCTTCGACCTTGACGAGAATATCGTCGTCTTGGAGCGCGGGAATTGCAAACTCTTTGACTTCGATCTTCTTCGCCGCCGTCAGCATCGCGACTTTCGCCGTCTTGGGGATAGGTCCGTTCGCTTTTGCAGACGAGCTTCCCATTTCACCGAGAATTTTGCGGACGAGGTTTTCAATTTGAGAAGACGTAATATCCATTTCTTTTCTCCTTTCTTTTTTTCGTTAAATAATACGGAATCCGTCGGACAATACGCAGCGACGGTAACGCGTAAAGCTTCTTGCGCTGGTGAGTCCTTCGCCCGTAGGTCCTGCGATCGTGAAGGTCGTATGTCCTTCGCCGCCGAACCCGATGCCCGCGTACGAGGGCGCGTTCTTGACGAAGATCGTCGTTTCCACCGCGCGAGCAAATCTCGTCAAGTGGTCGATATTCTTCGAATGCATATGCGCCGTGTGGCGGTTGCCGTGTTCTGCCTTTACCGCAAGGTCGATCGCTTCGTCGATATCGTTCACGCGAACGACGGGAAGGATCGGCATCATCAATTCGTGCTGTACGAACGGATGATCGAAATTCGTTTCACAGATAATGCAACGGATCTCAGGTCCTACCCTTACGCCGATTTTCGCGAGCAGCACCGCCGCGTCGCGACCTACGCAGTCGCGGCTGACCGTCTTTTTGACGATCCCCGTTTTGGGATTCTTGGAATCGACGAGTACGATTTCCGCAAGGCGCGCCGCCTGCTGTGCGTTGATCTGATACGCGCCGTTTTTGAGCATTTCGGAAATGAGTTCGTCCGCGATATTCTTGAACGCGAACACTTCCTTTTCCGCGATACAAGGCAGGTTGTTATCGAACGAACACCCGTCGATGATGTCCTTACCCGCTTTCTTGATATCCGCCGTATCGTCTACGATCACGGGAGGATTGCCCGCGCCCGCGCCGATCGCCTTTTTACCGCTCGAAAGCACGCTCTTTACAACGCCCGGTCCACCCGTACAAACGAGCATACGGATATTTGCGTGTTTATACATAATCTGCGCCGTATCCAAGGTGGGCTTGACCACCGAAGCGACGAGCACCTGCGGGCCGCCTGCCATTTGGGAAGCGCGGTTCACGAGGTCTACCGCGTAGTTGGAAGTCGCGATCGCGTTGGGGTGGGGATTGAACACGACCCCGTTACCCGCGGCGATCATACCGATACTGTTGCAGATGACCGTTTCCGAAGGATTCGTACTGGGAGTGATGCTCCCTACGACGCCGAAAGGCGCCATTTCCGTCAGCGTAAGTCCGTCGTCGCCCGTTTTTACCTGCGCGACGATATCCGCAGTCCCCGGCGTTTTATCCGCGACGAGGATATGTTTCGCTGTCTTGTGCTCTACGCGCCCCATTTTGGTTTCGGCAACGCCGAGTTTTGCCATAATGGGGGCTTCCTTTCTGCACAGCTCGCGGATCGCGGCAATGATCTTTTCGCGTTCTTCGAGGCGCATCGAGCGAACGGCTTTATAACCCGCCGTCGCCGCGTCGATCGCGTCGTTCATATCCGCGTAAACGCCGATCAATCTGCGCCCGCAATATTGCGTAGAATCCCAATCCTTACATTCGGCGGCAGGAGTTTCCCCTTTGAGGTTTCTGATAACGGACGCTACCACTTCCTCAATCTGAGCTTCTGTCCAGTTAATAGCCATTTCAAAAACTCCTTAACGTTACTCTTATTTACCGAGAGCCGCAAGCACTTTACGAGTGATCGCTTCTACGAGTTCGTCCTTGCTGCAATTGCAAGCGGGCTTCTCTTCTTCGATATCGAGACCGGGGTGACGGCCGGGAAGGTTCATCTTCTTACGAAGATCCATCAACTTTTTAAGCTGATCGTTGGGGATCTCGTGTACCGCGCCAAGCTCCATCGCGTGCTTGCAGATCACCGCGTTGAATTCTACTTCTTCCATTACGAAGAACGCCTTTTGAAGGTTACAACCAACCGTCAAAGCGCCGTGGTTACGGAGCAGGAACGCGTCGTGGTTTTGAAGATAGGGATCGAGCGAATCGGGAATTTCCATCGTCGAGGGCGTACCGTAATCACAGGTAGGCACGTCGCCGATCGTGAGGACCGCTTCGGGAAGAATGTACTGGTCGAGGTCAATATCCGCAACCGTGAACGCCGTAGCAACGGGAGGGTGCGCGTGTACGACCGCCGTAACGTCGGGACGTTCTCTGTAAACTCTCATATGCATTTTAATTTCCGAAGAGGGGTTGAGCTTCCCTTCGAGCTTCTTACCGTCTTTATCCACTTTAATGATCATATCGGGGGTAAGGTCGCCCTTGGAAACGCCCGTGGGGGTGCAATAATATTCGTTATCGCTTACTTTCACGGAGATATTACCGTCGTTTGCGGCAACAAAGCCTTTGAGCCAAAGTTTGTGACCGACTTCGCAAATTTCTTTCTTGATTTCGAATGGTGATTTCATAATTGTCCTTCCTTTATTTTATTTTTTATTTTTTTGCTAAGATTTGAGTGTCGGAGGCGATCATAAATTCTTCGTTCGTGGGAATGACGAAGGTCTTTACTTTCGCGCCCTGTTTCGTGATGTCGGCGATCTCGCCGCGTGCACAGCTCTTGTTATACGCCTCGTCGATCTCGATACCGAGATAAGACATTTCTTTGCAGACGTCCTCGCGGAGCTGACGGTCGTTTTCTCCGATCCCCGCCGTGAACACGAGCGCGTCCACGCCGTTCATTTCCGCAACGTACGAGCCGATAATTTTCTTTACGTTATGTACGAGAATTTTGAGTGCGAGCTGCGCGCGGTAGTTTCCGTTTGCCGCCGCTTCGCCTACGTCGCGGCAATCGCTGGATATTCCCGATACGCCCAAAAGCCCCGACTTCGAGTTAATGAGCTTTTCCGCTTCTTCCGCCGTGATCCCCAACTTTTTAATGAGGAAGGGAACGACGGTCGGGTCGAGCGCGCCCGAACGCGTACCCATCGGCACGCCGTCTTGCGGGGTGAAGCCCATCGAGGTGTCCACCGCTTTGCCGTTCACCGTCGCCGTGATCGACGAACCGTTGCCGAGGTGGCAGGTGATGATTTTCGCGTTTTTATTTCCCAAAAGCTCCGCCGCCTTCCCCGCAACGTATCTGTGCGAAGTGCCGTGGAAGCCGTAACGCCTTACCTTGTACTGTTCGTACAGCTCGTACGGAATGGGATAAATATACGCGTAGTCTTGAATATCCGAATAATACGAGGTATCGAATACGCCGACGTGCGTGATGTTCGGCATCACTTCCTTACAAGCCTTAAAGCCGCTGATCGCAGGAGGCCCGTGCAGGGGGTTGAGCTCTACGATCGTTTCGAGATACTTGATCTCCTCTTCGCCGAGCACCGAGGACTGACGGAGCTTTTCGCCGCCGTGCGCCACGCGGTGACCTACCGCGTCGATTTCCTCTACTCCTTTGAGCACGCCGAGCTTTTCGTCGGTCAAAAGGCTTAACACGAGCTTGATCGCCGCGCGGTGATCGGGAAGCTCAGCCGCGGATTTATAGTCCTCTTTCCCGGGGCATTTATGCGTTACGAGTCCGTCGATACCGATTCGTTCGCAGTTGCCCTTCGCGAGAACTTTCCCCTCGTCCATATCGAAAAGCTGATATTTTAGCGAGGAACTTCCGGCGTTTACTACCAAAATTTTCATTATTTACTCCTTCCTTATCTATATTACACGCGTTTCGCGATCACTTCGTTTTCGAATTTTTCCACTTCGTCGTACCAGTCTTCCGAAAGACCCTGACGGCGTAAATATTCGTCCCAAACGTCCGCGATCGGCAGGAATTTCACTCTTTCGTGCATATAAAGTACTTTCGTGAAGTTTGCTTCTTCTTGGAGTTTCTTCATTTCCGCGTACGGCTGCAACAGCGCGCAGAGCAACGATTTATGCATCGAACGCACGCCCGTTACGAACGCGCAAAGGCGGTTGATGGACGCGTCGAAATAGTCGAGCGCGATCATTACCTTATCGTCCGCTTCGTTGCGGATAATTTCTTTGGAAAGCTCTTTCAGCTCGTCGTCCACCACGATCACGTGGTCGCTATCCCAACGCACGGGACGGGAAACGTGAAGCTGTACTTTATCGTAGAAGGCAAGCATAGACGGGATCTTGTCCGAAACGACTTCGGTGGGATGATAATGCCCCGTATCGAGCAGACAGCAGATTCCGCGGGTCGCCGCGTAGTTCTGATAAAATTCGTTGCTGCCGACCGTGTAGCTTTCCACACCGATCCCGAACACCTTGCTTTCGACGGCGGGAATTACCCATTCTTTGTCGTAGCCTTCCAAAATTTCGTCTAACGATTTTTTCAAACGCAGACGGGGAGAAAGTCTGTCGGCGGGGATATCCTTATACCCGTCGGGAACCCAAAGGTTTACGCAACAAGGGCTTCCCATCGCTTTCCCGATCTGAGCCGCGATCTTCATACACGCCTTGCCGTGATTTACCCAGAATTTTCTCGTTTCTTCGTCGGGGGAAGAAAGGGACAAGCCGTCCTTCATTTTGGGATGAGAGAACCACGTGGGGTTGAAATCAACGCCCGCAAGCCCGTTTTCCTTCGCCCATTTCACCCAAGGCTCGAAATGCTTGTATTCGTAAGCGTCGCGGTCAACCTTGCCTTTATCTTCTCCGAGAATGGCGTAGCACGCGTGCACGTTTACGCGCTTTTTCCCGGGCATCAGCGAAAACGCTTTGGTGAGGTCGGCAAACAGCTCTTCGGGGGTTCTCGCTCTGCCGGGATAGTTTCCCGTCGTCTGGATCCCGCCCGAAAGGGAATCGCTCCCGTCGAACCCGATCACGTCGTCCGCCTGCCAACAATGCACGCTGACCGAAATGTTGCTCAGCCGTTCGATCGCCTTATCGGTATCGACCCCGAACTGCGCGTAAATTTTTTTTGCTTCTTCGTATCTGGACATAAATTCTACTCCTTATTTCCTTTTATATATACGTTATTTAAATTTCGTTGATATCGAAAGAGTTTTTAATGATCTTTCTGCCCTCTTTCACGTCCGCGATCTCGCCCGAACCGACCATTTGCATCATTAAGTTGCCGATCGCCGTACCTTCCGTAGGACCCGTGATGATTCTCTTGCCCGTATACTCTTTCGTCAGCTCGTTCAAAAGCATATTCTTGCTTCCGCCGCCGATAATGTTGAGCGTTTCGTATTTCTCGCCCGTCACTTCTTCCAAAGCTTTGAGCGAATAATCGTAGTATTTCGCGAGGTTATTATAGATCACGTACGCCATTTCGCCGACGGGGAGCTGTCTGCCCACCGATTCGTTGATCGCGTCGATCATACTTTCGGGCGCAAGGAATTTTTGTTCGTTTACGTTGATCTCGTCGTCTACGGGGTTCGCCCTCGCCATATCCGCAAGCTCGGCAAAGCTGTATTTATCCCCAAGCTCGTGGCGCACCTGCTGGATCATCCAAAGTCCCATAATATTGATCTGCAAACGGAAGGTCTGCTTTACGCTGCCTTCGTTGGAATATCCCGCTTCTCTCGCCGCATCGCTCGTGTGCGCGTAGTTTTGTTCAACGCCCAAAAGCGACCAAGTACCGCTCGATATGTACGGCGTTTGCGCTTCCAGGGGCGCGGCAAGCACCGCGCTCGCCGTGTCGTGCGTAGCGGGCAAAACGACTTTTGCCTTATACCCTACGATCGAAGCCACCTCGTCGGTAAATTCGCCCACTTCCGTGCCCGGCTGGGAAAGCTCGCCGAACAGCTCCTTTTTATAGCCGAGCCTTTCGAGAATTTCCTCGTCCCACGTATGCGTGGTCGCGTTGACCATACCCGTCGTCGTCGCGTTCGTGTATTCCTGTTTTTTCACGCCCGTGAGGCGGAAATGGAAATAATCGGGAAGCATCAAAAAGGTTTTCGCTTTCGCCATACGCCCCGATTTCTTATCGTCCAAAAGCTGATACACGGTATTAAAAGAAGCGAACTGAATACCCGTTTTCGCGTACAGCTCTTCAAAGGGAACGATAGAATGTACCGCGGGAATGGTTTCTTCCGTTCTCCGATCGCGATAACAATACGTTCCGCCGATCGTCTCGTCGTTCTCGTCCAACAGCGCGTAGTCCACGCCCCACGTATCGATCCCGATCGAATAAGGAATTTTACCGATCTCCTTCGCTTTTTTGAGTCCGTTTAAAATTTCCCCGAACAACCGTTCGTGCGTCCACATCAGATGTTCTTTCCCGTCGTACGCTTTCAGCGTTTCGGGACCGTTTTGGAAGCGGTAAATTTCCTCCGTGATCATCACCCCGTTTTCCACGTGAGCCAAGATATGCCGTCCGCTCGACGCGCCGATATCGATTGCAAGATAATATCTCATTCAAACCTCCGATTTTGCACCTGAAAAGGCATACTTTGCCTTATTCGCTTTTTTATCATATACATTATATCATATATTTTTTCTTTTGTCTATATATGTTCGAAAGATTGACAAAAAAGATTTTTTATGCTATAATTCAATCATAAACGCGCAAAAATGCGCAAAAGAGGTAAAAATATGGCTACGAACGAACGGCACAACGCCATTTTGGCGATTTTAAAAGAAAAAAAGAGCGTTAGCGTGAGCAAACTTGCAAAAACGCTCTTCGTCAGCGAAGCGACGATACGGCGGGATTTTGCGGAAATGAAAAGTATGGGACTGATCGAACGCAGTCACGGCGGCGCGATCTTGCCCGAAAATTCGGAAGAAATTTCCATCTTTTTCCGCCGCGAAAAAAACGCGCGGGAAAAGGAACGGGTCGCCACCAAAGCGCTGCCGCATATCCCCTTTTTCAAATCGGTGTTTATCGACAGCTCGTCCACCGTGCTTGCGCTCGTGGAACGAATGGATTTGAATTTTAAAACGGTCGTCACGAACAACCTGCAAGCGGCGATGCAGCTTTCCAAAAAGCCCAACGTGACCTTGATTTTGCTCGGCGGCACGGTGCAATACAACACCATTTCGGCAACGGGCAGTTGGACGACCCGTCAGCTCTACGATTTTTCCTTTGATTTAATGCTCTCGTCGTGCGCGGGGATTATCGGGAGCGACGTATACGAACGCTCGCTCGACCAAACGGACTTCAAGCGCGTGGCGTTTCGGCGCAGTAAAAAGCGGGTGCTTTTGATCGACCACACCAAATTCGATTCGTTCGGCACGTACCGTTCGTCGTCGTTATCCGATTACGACCTCGTAGTGACCGACGCCCCGCCGCCCGAGTTGGAAGAAGCGGACAAAATCAATTTCATTTATTGAAACGAAAGTAAACGCGTATTTAATACAATTAAAACGATTTGCTCCAAAAAGTTGCAAAAAATGCAATTATTTGGAGCAAATACTATAAAATAGGTTGATTTTCTCCAAACAATATGATATAATGCTACTATCCGGAGAAAATAAAATG
The DNA here is from genome assembly GCA_017471945.1 of Clostridia bacterium. Lineage (GTDB taxonomy): Bacteria > Bacillota > Clostridia > Christensenellales > Borkfalkiaceae > Scatosoma. Next base: position 45,272 of record JAFURH010000083.1, read on the forward strand.
ATCGTTACTACTCAACAACTAAAAGAACAATATCCCAATATAGCAGACGTAAAAGGAAAAATTTCCCGCGATATAAAAAAGGGGAAACTGTTTCCGTTGGTAAAAGGCGTTTACGAAACCGACGCTAACGCACACGGTTCGAGGTTAGCGCA
>JAFURH010000084.1 GCA_017471945.1 Clostridia bacterium
AAAAGGAAGAAAATTGATTATGAATCCTATCGTTACTTTTGAAATGGAAAACGGAAAGACCTTTAAAGCGGAATTATATCCCGATAAAGCGCCGAATACGGTAAATAACTTCTTATCGCTCGTAAAGAAAGGCTACTACGACGGCTTGATCTTTCACCGCGTGATTGCCGGCTTTATGATTCAAGGCGGCGACCCGCAGGGTACGGGTATGGGCGGTCCGGGATATCGCATTAAGGGCGAATTTTCGGGCAACGGCTTTATTCAAAACGATTTGTCGCACGAGCGCGGCGTTTTGTCGATGGCGCGTTCGCAGCATCCCGATTCCGCAGGCTCGCAGTTTTTCGTAATGCACGATTTGGCGGAATATCTCGACGGGCAATACGCGGCGTTCGGAAAAGTGATCGAAGGAATGGAAACGGTTGACGCGATCGCGACCACGAAAACCGATTGGAGCGACAGACCGTACGAAACGCAAAAAATCAAACGCGTAACGGCGGAAACGTTCGGCGTGGAATACGCCGAGCCTATCAAAGCGTAAAGGCGGGGGAATATGGCAGATCATTCGATTTACAATAATCCGCTCATTACCCGTTACGCGAGCAAAGAAATGCAACAAGCCTTTTCCGACGAAAAAAGATTCAAGCTTTGGAGAAAGCTTTGGGTGGCGCTCGCGGAATCGGAAATGGAGTTGGGGCTCAACGTAACGGAAGAGCAGGTGGCAGAACTTAAAGAATACGCGGAGCAGATCGATTTCGAGCTTGCGGCGAAGTTTGAACGGGAAGTCCGTCACGACGTAATGGCGCACGTGAAAGCGTACGGCGCGTATGCCAAAAAGGCTATGCCGATCATTCACCTTGGGGCGACAAGCTGTTTCGTGAACTGCAACGCCGAAGCGATTATGCTCGACGAGGCGCTCGATATTATCCTTAAAAAACTCGTGAACGTGATGGATAAGCTCAGCGTGTTTGCCTTAAAATATAAAGACCTTCCTACGCTCGGTTTTACGCATTTACAGCCCGCGCAACTCACGACGGTCGGGAAAAGAGCCACTCTTTGGCTTCAAGATCTGGAAATGGACTACGAAAACCTCGTCAATGCGAAAGCGCATATCCGCCTTCGCGGCGTAAAAGGGACGACGGGCACGCAAGCGAGCTTTATGGAGCTTTTCGACGGCGACGACGAGAAGGTGAAAGAGCTCGAAAAACGGGTCGTTTCCAAGCTCGGCTATGAGAAGGTGTACGGCGTAACGGGTCAAACGTATCCGAGAAAGCTCGATTATAATATTTTGTGCGTACTCTCGCAGATCGCGCAGAGCGCGTATAAGTTCTCGAACGATATTCGACTTTTGCAGAGTATGAAAGAGATCGAAGAGCCGTTCGAAAAGAATCAAATCGGCTCGTCCGCGATGGCGTATAAACGCAACCCTATGCGCTCCGAGCGTATCGGCGCGCTTGCGCGCTACGTGATCTCGCTTCCGACGAACAGCGCGATTACCGCTTCCACACAATGGATGGAAAGAACGCTCGACGATTCGGCGAACAGAAGGATCGTAAACGCGCAGGTGTTTCTCGCGGTAGACGCCATTTTGAATATTTATATGAACGTGGCGGAAAACCTCGTCGTTTACGAGAAAGTGATTGCAAAGCATATCCGCGCGGAACTTCCGTTTATGGCGACGGAAAATATTATGATGGAATGCGTGAAGGCGGGGGGCAACCGTCAGGAATTACACGAACGTATCCGCGTGCTTTCAATGGAAGCGGGGAAAAACGTCAAGGTTGAAGGCGGCGAAAACAACCTGATCGACTTGATCAAAAAGGACGAAACCTTCAAGCCCGTTTGGGCTCATTTGGACGATATTCTCGACGCTAAAAAATTTATAGGCCGCGCACCCGCGCAAACGGAAGAATTTATCGCAACCGAAATTCAGCCGATTCTTGCAAAGCACGGTGATTTACTGGGAGAAAAGGGAGACGTTCGCGTATAAGGCGAAAGGATTATGATTTACGAAATTGCAAATTTAAGAATATTTATCGATAATAAATTCGATTTTACGACGAAATTTTGTCAAGCGTATTTGTCGGAAGATCAGCTTTCGCCCGTCCGCCTTACCGCACGGGCTACGGAGGAGGATATTGAAAAAGAGCGGGAAGCTTCGCAAGGGTTTTCCGACGGATATTTGGAAAATATCTGTATCTACCGCGATTTGTGTTTACAGCTTCCCACCCTCAATCGTTTTTTGATGCACGCCGCGATCCTCGAATACGAGGGGGAAGGCTATGCGTTTTTAGGGCGTAGCGGCGCGGGGAAGTCCACGCATACGGGACTTTGGCTCAAATATCTTAAAGGGGCTAAGATCGTCAACGGCGATAAGCCGATCGTATCCTTCGACGGTAAAACCTTCACGGCGCACGGTACGCCTTGGATGGGGAAGGAAAGGCGGGGCTGTAACGCCTCCGTTCCGCTCAAAGGAATTTGTTTTATCGAGCAGGCGAAAGAAAATTCCATTCAAAAGCTTACGCCCGCGGAAACGGCGATGCGATTGTTTTCTCAACTGTTGCTCCCCACCGACGAAGCCAACGCGGCAAGAACGCTTGAAATTGCCGATCAGCTCGTTGAACTCGTACCTGCCTACGTCTTATATTGCGATATTTCGGAAAACGCCGTCAAAACTTCCTACGAAGCTTTGGCGAATAAAAACTATATTTTAAAAGGAAAGGAAGAAAATGAAAATTAAAAGAGGATTCGTTTTAAGAAAAGTCGGCGGAGAAAGCGTCGTCGTGCCCGTAGGGGAAATGAGCAAGAAATTTCACGGTATGATCAACCTCAACGAAACGGGGGATTTTTTGTGGAACTTCTTTTTAGAAAATCACACCGTTGACGAGGCGGTTGCCGCGCTTTTGGGCGAATACGAAGTGGACGAAACGACGGCAAGAGCGGACGTTGAGAAATTCGTAGGAATCTTGACGGAGAACGGCTTTGCCGAATAAATCGATAAGTAAATGGAAAACGGGATCGGAGAAAAATTGAAAATCGAAGAGGTGCTCGAACGGGAAGGCAAATACGTCGGACCGACGGTAGGCGTAAGTATGTTGCCTATGCTTAAAAACCGTCGGGATACCATCGTCGTAAAGCCGAAAACGGAACGACTCAAACGGCTTGACGTCGCGCTGTACCGTCGCGGCGACGATTACGTTTTACATCGCGTTTTAGAGCCGATCGAAGGCGGATATATTATTCGCGGGGATAATTGTTATAGTCTTGAAAAAATTCCCGAAGAAGACGTATTCGGCGTTTTAACGGAGTTTTTCAGAAAGGATAAGCATTATTTTTGTACGGATAAAAAATATTTGAGATACGCCGAAAGGCGAATCAAAACGTATAAATTCCGCGCGTTTTTCGTGCGGCTCAAAGTAAAGATCAAAAGTTTTGCAAAAAAGATTTTAAAAGGTTTGGGGATAAGGAAATAAAATGAAAAGGGAAAATTCGTCTGAAAAAGGAAAAGCGTGGCTGAAAAAAGAAATGCGTCCTTATCGGACGATTATTTCGTTTTTGGCTATATTGTCCGTCGCGGCGACCTTGTTTTCACTCGCTTTTGCGTATTTGGTCAGATACCTTATCAACAGCGCGTCGCAAGGGGACAAAACAAAGCTTCTCGTCTTTGCCTTGGTCTTGCTTTTTCTGTTGCTCTTCAAGATCTTTTTGCATACGCTCGTTTCCTTTTTATCCGAAAGGGCACGGGCGAAAATAAACGCGGAACTGCGCACGAAATTGTTTTCGAAAATCTTACGTTCGGATTACGCGAGCGTACAAGCGTATCACAGCGGCGAACTTTTAACCCGCTTGACGACGGATATTCAGGAAATCGCGGTCGATAGCGTCGGGCTTTTGCAATCGCTTGCGAGTATGATCACGCAATGTATCGGCGCGACGGTCGCCTTGCTCACGATCGATCCGTTGTTTACCTGTATTTATATCGTCGGCGGACTTTTGATCGGCGGTATTTCCGCGTTATTCAGAAAGCTTATAAAAAAGCAACATAAAGAATTTATGGAAGCCGACGGCGCGTCCAGATCGTTTATGCAGGAAGGGCTTTCCTCGATACTTACTTTAAAAGCGTACGGCGCGGAGGCGCGCACGACGGCAAAAGCGGAAAATTACGCTTCGCAATATTATGAAAAGAGAATGAAACGCAATAAGCTCCGCGCGGTTATGAACGGATTGTTTTCGTTGCTCAGCAACACGGGAATGATCTTTGCCGTCGTATGGTGTAGCGTAAGCGTGTTGAACGGCAACGACGATTACGGCTCGATCCTTTCCGTGATCTTGCTTTTAATGCAGCTTCAACAGCCGTTTGCTTCGTTTAGCGGCATTATTCCCGTTTTTTATGCTCGAATCGCAAGCGGAGAACGGCTTGCGGAAATAGAAGAAATTCCCGAAGAACGTTCGCAAAGCTTAGGGAACGAGGGGTTGTATCGCGATTTAAACGGGATTCGTCTGGAAAACGTCGGATTCAGTTACGGTCGTGAAACTATTCTCGACGGTGCGGACGCGCTTTTCGAAAAAGGAAAGATCATTTGTGTGACGGGTGCTTCGGGCTCGGGGAAAAGTACGCTGTTCCGCTTGCTTTTGTCGGTATATCAGCCGACGGAAGGGAGCGTATATCTGGACTTTACTCATTCGTCGGAGTTATTGACGGAAAAGGCGCGAGGATTATTTGCTTACGTCCCGCAGGGGAATTTCCTTTTTTCGGGTACGATACGCGAAAATTTACTCTTCTTTTCCGATGATACGGAGGGGACAGGTATTGAGTTAAGGCTAAAAGAAGCGTTGCAAGCGGCGTGCGCTACGTTTGCTTTTGATTTGCCCGAGGGGCTTGAAACCGTGCTTTCCGAACGCGGAGGCGGATTGTCGGAAGGACAACTGCAACGGCTTGCGGTGGCGCGTGCGCTCGTTTCCGATCGTCCGATCTTACTGTTAGACGAAGCGACTTCCGCGCTTGATTCGGAAACGGAACGGACGCTTTTACAAAATATAAAAGACAGAAAAGAAAAGACTTGTATTATCGTCACGCATCGACCTGCCGCGCTTGAAATCGCGGATTCGATTTTAAAAGTCGAAAACGGAAAGATTCATAAAGCGTGCATATAAATGAATATAACAAAAAAGAAAATCCTGTATCAAACGATACAGGATTTTGGCAGGGGAAATAGTGAGTCGTAAACGAAGTGGAATAGCGTAAGCGTCACACGCAACCTAAACAAAAAACCAACCGCTAACGCGATTGGTTTGGCAGGGGAGACAGTGAGTCGTAAACGAAGTGGAATAGCGTAAGCGTCACACGCAACCTAAACAAAAAACCAACCGCTAACGCGATTGGTTTGGCAGGGGAGACGCGATTCGAACACGCAACCTACGGTTTTGGAGACCGCTACTCTACCGTTGAGCCACTCCCCTAAACAACGAAGCCATTATATAACAAAAAATTTTTTTTGTCAATTATTTTTTACGCAAAAATCAAGGAAAAATATTATTTATTAAAGTTTTACGGGTAAAAGGATGGAAAATACAAAAAAACAAGTCATTTTATATACCGACGGCGCGTGTTCGGGCAATCCCGGGATTGGCGGTTTTGCGGGAATACTCATATACGGCGTGCATAAGATGGAATACAGCGCAGCGGAAGCGGAAACGACGAATAACCGTATGGAGCTTCTTGCCGTGATCGACGGTTTGAGGCGATTAAAATATCCTTGCTCCGTAGACGTTTACAGCGATTCCGCGTATACCGTCAACGCATTTTTAAACGGTTGGATCTACGGTTGGAAGAAAAACGGCTGGAAGAAAGCAGACGGAAAAGCCGTTCTCAACACAGATCTTTGGGAGGAATTATTCGCGCTTACGAAAATACACGACGTAACTTTTCATAAGGTTGCGGGGCACGCGGATAACGAGCTCAACAACCGTTGCGACGAGCTGGCGAGAAAGGCGATCGCGGATTTTCGGAAAAATCTTCCCGAATCGGAAATTTGAGTTCGGATTATAAAAAAGGGATCAAAAAGCAATACTATGATTTACAAACGCTTTTAGCGGAGGATAAATGGAAGAACAAGAACGCAAACAACGCAAAATATTGCCGTATATCTTGACGTTTACGCTGCTGACGGCGGCGTGTATCGTCTTCGAGGTCTTATGTCTGGAAAACACGAACTTAAGTTGGCTTATAAACAGAAAAGCGCTGTGGCTTACTTTGAGTATCGCTCTGACCGTCGCGGCGTTCGCTTTGTCCGTCGTTTTTTGCGTTAAAGGAAAAGAGCTTGTAATAAAGTCTATGCTGAGCGGATATATTTTCGTGCTGTTCGTTCTGATCGTTTTGTTCGTTTTACAAAAAAGCGGATTTTTTGCGGTGGTACAGGACGCGGAAGCCTTTCAGGAATATATGGCGAAATCAGGCGGATGGATGCCTATCGTTTATATTTTGTTCCAATACCTGCAAGTAATCGTTTTACCTGTTCCGAGCGTAGTGAGCACGGTGGCGGGCGTTGCGCTGTTTGGACCGCTTAAAACGACGATTTTCAGCCTGATCGGCATCATTGCGGGTTCTTTTACGGCGTTCTTTATCGGGCGAAAATTAGGCGGTAAAGCCGTCGCTTGGCTCGTTGGCGAGGATTCCTTAAAAAAATGGCAGAAAAAGCTGAAAGGAAAGGATAATTTGATCTTAACCGTTATGTTTCTTTTACCGTTGTTCCCCGACGATATCCTCTGTTTTATCGCGGGACTTTCTTCGATGACTACGAAATATTTTTCGATAATGATAGTCATTTCAAGAATCATTGCCGTTTCAACGACCTGCTATTCGATCGATTTGATCCCGTTTGATACGACGTGGGGGCTTATCACTTGGGGCGTCATTCTTGCCTTGATCGTGATCGCTTTTGTCCTCATATATAAGAATATGGATAAGATCGACGCGTGGCTTTCACGTCATTTTAAATTTTTCAGAAAAAAGAAGAATAAGAAAGACGAAAGCGAAAAATAATATTATAAACGACTTTTTCGATTGAAAAAGCTTTTCAAATCGACAATGCGCGTGAAAATATTTCACGGTCACGCATCGTCGGTTTTTTTGTAAAAAAATTTATAATTAAATGATGTTTTTTTGTGTCATTCGGTTGACTTTTAAAACTGTTTGATGTAAAATGTTAATTGGTGGGAATTTGGTAAAACTTGAAAAATTTTGCTGGATTTTGACTGAAATTTCTTGGAGGCACTTTATGGATAAAATTCAATTACTGCAAGAAAGAAAAGCAAAAATTAAAGAGGCGGGCAAAGCGATCAGAGATCAGATCGGCGCGCTCGTTGACGAGGAAAGTTTCGTTGAGCTTTCCACGTTCAGCTTTTCTAAGAGCGATTTCTACGGCGAGGACGCCGTAGGCGAAGGGGTCGTGACCGGGTTTGCGACGGTCAACGGGTATCCTTTTTATATCGTCGCGCAGAATTTCAACGTACAATCCGGCGGCGTTTCGAAAGCAAATTGCGAGAAGATCGCAAAATGTCTTGACGCGGCGGAAAAGAACGGTACGTCCGTGATCTATCTTTTGAATACGGTCGGCGTGTCCGTTGGAGAAGGGGTAAACGTACTTGAAGGGCTCGGCGAACTCTTGCTGAAAGCCACCCGTTTAAAATCGAGCGTATATCAATACCTCGTTGTAAACGGTGAAGTTTACGGCTCGGCTGCGATGCTTGCGGCGGTCGCGGATTTTACTTTCTTCCTCGACAAAAAAAGCGTTCTTGCCATCAACAGCCCGTTCGTATTATCGGCGAAATCGGGCAAGAATCTCAAAAAAGAAGAGGTCGGCGGCGCGGAAGCTTTGGATAAAACGGGGATTCCTTCGTTCGTCGTGAACGATTTAAGCGACGTCAGGGCGAAAATCTGCGAACTCGTTGAATTGGTAGAAGTGCCTGTCGTGGACGCTGAACTCAATGTAAGCGCTCCTGTCCTTAACGAAATGGCAACGGCGGAAACTCTTTCCGGGATTTTAGAAAATGCGGTAGAAGTCGGCTCGTCTTATGAAAAAGACGTTAAAACCGTTCTTTGCCGTATCGGCGGTATTTCCGCCTCGGCAATCGTATTCGACGGCGGTGAAGAAGGCGTTTATCTTACCGCATCCAAAATGGCAAAGATCAAAGATTTCGTTGCCTTTGCAAGCGCGGCTGGCTTGCCGCTCGTAACGTTCACGAATACGCTCGGGATTTGTCCCTGTACTTGCGCCAATAACAGTCGCGTTATGAAAGAAACGGCGGAATATCTCGACGCACTCGACGGAATGAGCGTTCCGAAGATTTCAATCGTGTATAAAAAGGCGATCGGGCTTGGATATACGCTGTTTGCTTCTAAGTCGGTCGGATTTGATTATACCTGTGCATTTGCAAACGGAAAGATCGCGCTTTTCGACGGCGTTCAAGGCGCAGCGATCGAGTTTGGCGAAGAAAAGGCGGATAAAGCGGCGCTTGCAGCTAGATATTCGGACGAAAATTCCGATCCCGTCCACGCTGCCAAGAACGGTTATATCGACGCCATCATCGAACCCGAATTCGTTAAACAATATATTATTTCCGCCCTTCAAATGTTGATGGACTAAGGCGGTGCGAATATGTTGAATAACTTGTTAAAAGTATCGGAAGAGCTCGCTTTAAAAGGCTATCCAAAAGACGACGTACCTATCGGCGAAGTTGCACTCTACGCGCTTTTGGGATTGATCGTAGTCTTTATTGGCATTGCCTTCCTGATCTTCGTCGTTTGGGCGGTCGGGAAATTAATGACAAAATTCACGAGCGGACCTGTAAAAACGGAAAAAGCGGAAAAAATAGAAGAAACGGTCGCTCAACAGGTACAAGCCGTCTCGGAAGAGGACTTGGCGGAAGAAACGGTTGCGGTCATCACTGCCGCGATTATGGCGTATTATACGAAAGAAAACAGAAAATGTGAATTTACGGTGAAAAGAATAAAGAGATTATAAGGAGAAAACAATTATGCGTAATTTTATTATAACGGTAAACGGTAAAAACTATGAAGTAGGCGTAGAAGAAGTAGGCGTGAGTGCGCCTGCACCCGTAGCGGCGGCTGTCCCTGTAGCAGCTCCCGTTGCAACTCCCGCTCCCGCGGTTCAATCGGCTGCTCCTGCAGCGGCGGCTGCCCCTGCAAACGGTGAGAAGGTGCTTTCTCCTTTCCCCGGGCTTATTAAAAACCTTTTGGTTGCGGAAGGTACGGCAGTGAAAAAGAATCAGCCTATTCTCGTTCTTGAAGCGATGAAAATGGACAACGATATCGTTGCTCCTTGCGACGGTAAAGTTTCTTTCTGCGTCGCCAAAGGCGCGAACGTGGAATCGGATTCCGTACTTGCGGTAATCGGCTAACATAAGGAGAAGATCGATGACGCAAAATTTACTCGTTTCCATCGGCGGGATGTTCCGTAGTTTATGGGAATCGTCGGGGCTTGCAAACGGGACTTGGGAGAACTACGTAATGCTTTTGGTTTCCTTTGTCTTGATGTACCTCGCGATCGTCAAAAAATTCGAACCTCTCCTTTTATTGCCGATTGCTTTCGGTATGTTTCTTATCAACTTACCGGGCGCATACAGAATTCTTTGGGGGGAATATGCGGCGGGACAGCCACATACCTATCAGAACGTTACGGAAGAGAGCAGAGGGCTTTTGTGGTATCTGTTCTACGGTGTAGAGGAAGTTATTTATCCTCCGCTTATTTTCCTTGGAATCGGCGCAATGACCGATTTCGGACCGTTGATCTCCAATCCTAAGAGTATGCTGATCGGCGCGGCGGCACAGCTGGGTATTTTCCTCACTTTGATCGGTGCGGTCGTGCTCGGGTTCGACCTTGCGGCAGCTTGTTCCATCGCGATTATCGGTGGGGCGGACGGTCCTACGGCTATTTACGTAACGCAGATGATGGCGAAATTTACGAATGAAGATCTGCTTTCTGCGATCGCGGTTGCGGCGTATTCGTATATGGCGCTGATCCCTATTATTCAAAAGCCGATTATGAGACTCATCGTTCCCAAAAAAGAACGTGCAATCAAAATGAAACCGCTTCGTAAGGTAAGCAAGCTTGAAAAGATCGTATTCCCCGTGGTGGTTACGCTCGTTGTGGGTGTGTTGCTTCCCGATGCAGTACCTCTTTTGGGTATGTTGATGTTGGGGAATCTGTTGAAAGAATCGGGCGTATGCGACAGACTTTCTTCGCAAGCGCAGAACGGGCTTATGAATACGGTTACGATCTTCCTCGGCGTTTCCGTCGGTTGTAAAGCCTACGGCGCTACCTTCCTTACGGTCGGAACGTTGAGCATTATCGCGCTCGGACTCGTCGCGTTCTGTTTTGGTACGGTTGGTGGGCTCTTGATGGGCAGACTGATGTGTAAGCTTTCCAAGGGTAAGATCAATCCGCTTATCGGTAGCGCAGGGGTTTCCGCTGTGCCTATGGCGGCTCGTATTTCCGAGGACGTAGGGCGTGAATCCGACCCGAACAACCATCTTTTGATGCACGCAATGGGGCCGAACGTTGCGGGCGTTATCGGCTCGGCTATTGCGGCTGGTTTCTTATTGGCGATTATCTAACGAGAGGTAAAATGATATGGAAATGAAATTTGAAAAGAAAAAAATAATGCTTACCGAAACGATTTTGCGCGACGCGCATCAATCGCAAGCGGCAACCAGAATGAAGCTTGAAGAGATGCTTCCCGTTTTGGAGCAACTCGACGAGGTTGGTTATTATTCGATCGAAGCGTGGGGCGGGGCGACCTTTGACTCCTGTTTAAGATTCTTGAACGAAGATCCTTGGGAAAGACTCCGTACCTTAAAGGCGCATTTAAAAACGCCTATTCAGATGCTCCTTCGCGGTCAGAATTTGCTTGGCTACCGTCATTATGCCGACGACGTAGTGGAAAAATTCGTTGCGAAATCGGTTGAAAACGGCGTTGGAGTCGTGCGCGTATTCGACGCGTTAAACGATCCGAGAAACCTTGAAGTTTCTATGAGAGCGATCAAAAAATACGGCGGCGTTTGCGAAGCGACTATTTGCTACACGAGCGCAGAAGTAAACGGAAAAGAAGTATTTGATAACGATTATTTCGTTAATCTTGCAAAACAGCTTGAAGGGATGGGCGCGGATAATATTTGCTTAAAAGATATGGCGAACCTTCTTCTTCCCTTCAAAGCGTACGAACTCGTAACTGCGCTCAGAGCAGCTTTAAAGCCCGAAACGAAGATACACGTGCATACGCATAATACTTCTGGTACGGGAGATATGGTATATCTAATGTGTATCCTTGCGGGTGCAGATATCGTTGATACGGCGCTTTCGCCTCTTGGAAACGGTACTTCTCAGCCTGCAACCGAACCGCTTGTGGCTACGCTCAAGGGTACGCCGTACGATACGGGTATCGATATTAACAAGCTTTTGCCGATCGTAGAACATTTTAAGGGCGTTGAAAAACGTTTGAAAGACGATAAGATCTTAAATGAAAAATCCAAGAGGATCGATATCAATACGCTCCTTTATCAAGTTCCCGGCGGTATGCTTTCTAACCTTATCAATCAGCTTGAAAAAGCGGGCAAGATCGATAAATTTACCGAATGTCTTGCAGAAGTTCCGAACGTCAGAAAAGACTGCGGTTATCCGCCGCTCGTTACGCCTTCTTCGCAGATTGTAGGAACGCAGGCGGTTATGAACGTCGTTATGGGCGAGCGTTATAAAATGGTTACCAAAGAAACCAAAGACTTGTTTGCAGGAAAATACGGTACACTTCCGATGCCTTTGAATGAAGAGATCGCCGAAAAGGTTTTAAAAGGTGCGGAAAGAATTACGTGCAGACCTGCTGATTTGATCGCTCCCGAATATGAAACCATCAAACAAAAACTGATCGATCTCGGATACTACGAAAAAGAAGAAGACGTTCTCTCCTATGCGGTCTTTGAACAGGTTGCGGAAAACTTCTTCAAATGGAGAACGGCACAAAAAGACGGCGTGGATAAAGACCTTGCAAAAGGCGGCGTATATCCTGTTTGATCAAATTCAATAGTTTCCGAAAAGATATCTTTTGTGAAACTAATAACGTGAAACTCTTTACGCAACCGATGTATTTCGGTTGCGTAAATTTATATTTTTTCTCGTATGGTAATGGAGTAAAAAATATAATTATGAAACATTTTCCGTGAAACAATATTTTATTATTTATTCAACGGGGAATCGTATTAGTCGAAAAATAGGGAAAAATAATGAAAAAAGTATGTGTCGTCGGTGGTGGGGCTGCCGGGTTAATGGCTGCGTATGCCGCAGCGAAAAAAGGACATCGGGTAACGCTTTTTGAAAAAAATGAAAAGCTCGGAAAGAAAATATATATCACGGGAAAGGGGCGGTGTAATTTTACTAACGATGCGCCCGCTGAAGAGTTTTTGCAAAACGTTGTCCGAGGTGAGAAGTTTTTAAAAGGCGCAATCTATACCTTTCCGCCGCAAAAAACGATAGAGTTCTTCGAAAATAATGGATTATCCGTTAAAACGGAGCGTGGAAACCGTGTGTTTCCTGCGTCTGATCACGCCAGCGACGTTACGAAAACTATCGAAAAAGCCTGTAAAAATGCAGGAGTTGAACTGCGATTAAATGAAAAGGTTGTCAATTTGATTACTACGCCAAACATAATACCTATGTCTGACATAATTGATAGTTCTATGAAAGACATAATACCTATGCCACGCATAGTAGGATTGAAAACGGAAAAAGGCGAGTATGCGTGCGATTATATTATCGTCGCAACGGGTGGGCTGAGTTATCCCACGACGGGTTCGACGGGGGACGGCTATGCATTCGCAAAAGAGCTTGGGCATAATATCATCCCTTTAAAATGCGGTCTTTGCGGCTTAAATTTAACTGGAAATACCTATAAAAGCTTACAAGGACTTTCCCTTAAAAACGTGTGTCTTACCGTAAACAATGGGGGAAAAGTCGTTTATAGCGGTTTTGGAGAAATGTTGTTTACGCATTTTGGAATATCAGGACCGCTCGTTTTGACCGCGTCGTCGCTTATTAATCGTTTAGCGATCAAAAATCTTACAATTTCCTTGGATTTAAAACCTGCGCTTGATGAACAGACATTAGATAAACGCATTTTAAGAGATTTTGAAAAATATAAAAATAAGAAGCTTTTTAACGCGCTCGTTGAGCTTTTGCCGCAAAAGCTGATTTCAGTCGTTTTGAGTATTGCAGGTATTTCTGGGGAAAAGAGTGTAAATATCGTGACGAAAGAGGAAAGGGTAAACCTCGTAAAAGCCCTGAAAAATATGCCGTTAAAAGCGGAAAGTTTGCGCGGTTTTGAAGAGGCGATCATAACTTCCGGCGGCATTGAGCTTTCCGAGGTCAATCCCAAAACGATGGAAAGTAAAAAGGTTTCGGGACTGAAATTTGCCGGCGAAGTCCTCGACGTGGACGCGTTCACGGGCGGGTTTAATATGCAGATCGCGTTCGCGACGGGTTTTGCTGCGGGAAATTCGATAAAAGAATAGGCGTTTGCGTAATTACGCTTACTTTTTTAGCGGAAAAGCTTGACTGTTTTTTGCGTTTATTGTATAATAATGGTAGTTTTAAAAGAATTTAAGGAAGAATTGCATATGATAGTTTTAAGAGGTGCAACGACGATTGAAAACGACTCGAAAGAAGAGATTTCCGCGGCCGTAAAGGAGCTGCTTGACGGGATATTTTCGGCGAACACTTTACAAAAAGAAGAAGTTCGTTGTTTCGTGTTTTCGCTTACGACGGATATTCATTCCTATCACCCCGCAAAGGCGGCAAGGGAAAGCGGTTACGATTTTGCGCCGCTTTTTGCGTGCATTGAACCCGAGATCGACGGGGCGTTGAAACGTTGTATAAGATTGATGCTGTTCGCGGAATTTTCCACGGACAGAGCGGTTAAACATATTTACCAAAAAGGAGCGAAAGTTTTGAGAAAAGATATTTCCGAAGTTTTTAATATCGCCCTTGACGGACCGGCGGGCAGCGGAAAAAGTACGGTGGCGAAAATTCTTGCCAAGGATTATAATATTTTGTACCTTGATACGGGCGCGATGTACAGAGCGTGCGCTTTAAAGGCGCTTCGGGAAAATATATCCCCGAAAGACGGCGCGGCGGTCGAAAAAATGCTGGATAAGATGGACTTAAAAGTGGAATATAAGGACGGGACCCAACATACGGTTTTAGACGGGGAAGACGTTTCGCTTGCCATTCGCGAAAACGCCGTTTCTATGGCGGCTTCGGATATTTCCGCGCACAAGGCGGTGCGCCTCAAAATGGTGGAAATGCAACGGGAGATCGCGGAACAGATGTCCTGCGTACTCGACGGACGGGATATCGGTTCGACCGTTCTGCCGAACGCAAAATTTAAATTTTTCGTAACGGCGGACAGCAAAATTCGCGCCGAAAGAAGGTATAAAGAATTGCTTGCGCGCGGGCAACAGGTTGAATTCGAGGCGCTCCACGAAGAGATCGTACGCCGCGATAAGCAGGATAGCGAACGGGAATTTTCCCCCTTAAAACAGGCGGAGGACGCCGTTGTCGTCGATACTTCGAAAATGAATATCGAAGAGGCCGTTGCGGCAATCAAGGCTTTGATTCAAGCGAAAATCTGACGAGGTAAATTCAAAAAATGGAAGAAAATCAGTCGGCGGAAGTAGTGGAACAACAGCCGAAAAAAGAAAAGAAAAAAAAGCAGAAAAAATACGATATTTGCATAAAGGCCAATAAAAAAGGCAGGCATATCAACGTTTTAATGAATATTTTGCGCGTAATCGTAATTCCCGTGGTGTGGATTATGCTGCCGTTTAAATTTTACGGAAAACGGAAAGCTCCCGACGGCGCTGCGATTTATATTGCGAATCACTACCGCGTATACGATCCCGTTTATCCCGCTTGCACGACTTGGGAAGGGATTCATTATCTTGCAAAAAAATCTATTCTGCATCATCCGATATACGGAATGTTTTGCAGGGGACTGCGAATAATCGGCGTAAACCGCGACGGCGCGGACGTGCGCGCGATGATGGATTCGCTCAAATGCTTGAAAAACGGCGAAAAGATCGCGATTTTTCCCGAGGGCACGAGGAATAAAACGGAACAGGAAATGCTTGAATTCAAAGGCGGTGCGGCGATGATGGCAATTAAGGCGAAAGCGCCGATCATTCCTATCGTGATCTACAAAAAACCCCGTTTTTTCCGTATGACCCATATCATTGCAGGCGAACCTTTCGAGTTATCCGAATATTACGGCGTAAAAATGACGGAAGAAACCATAGCGGAAGCGGACGGAAAATTGTATCAAAAGATCCTTGATATCAAGGCGGAGCATAAGCGCTTCCTTGAAGAAAAAAAGGCGAAAAAGAATAAGAAAAAGGCGTAAAGCGTTATGGAAATTTTGCTTGCCAAAAGCGGCGGATTTTGTCACGGCGTAAAAAAAGCGGTGGATACCGCAATGTCGGTCGAACCCGAAAATACCTATCTGTACGGTGAAATTATCCACAATCCCGCCGTGGTGGAAGAGATCCGCGAGCGGGGGATCGTCACGGTCGAAAAGCTTTGCGACGTGCCCGACGGGGCTACTTTGATCATTCGTTCCCACGGCGTTGGAAAAAAAGTATACGAGGAATGTGAAAGGCGCGCAATCAAGGTAATCGATTGCACTTGCGAGTTCGTGCGCCGAACGCAGAGAATCGTGGATAGGGAATATAAAAACGGAAACGTGATCGTGATCGTCGGCGAAAGGTCTCATCCCGAGGTAATCGGGTTGAACGGGTGGTGTGAGGACTCGGCGTATATTTTTTCATCTGAGAAGGACGATTTTTCCGTTTTGGCGGAAAAAAAGTGCGTTGTAGTGGCTCAAACGACCTATTCTGACGAAAAATTTGAAAAAATTATAAAAATTCTTAACAATAAGACCCAAAAAACAGTTGAAGTTTTTAAAACAATTTGCTATACTACTATAAGACGACAAAACGAAGCACGCGAACTCGCGCGGGAATGCGACGCTATGTTGGTGATCGGAGGCTTGAACAGCAGCAACACGAATAAGCTTTTCGATCTCTGCAAGCAGTATTGCCAAAACGTTTTTCGCTTAGAGCGGATTGCCGATCTGGATTTAAAAAAAATCAAAAGATTTAAAAAGGTAGGTATTGTTACGGGTGCCAGCACCCCTAACGCGCAAACTCAGGAGGTTCTCTTAAAAATGGAAATGGAAACAGAAGCAAAAGCAACGATGGAAGAAGTCGTTGCGAACTTGGACAGTCAACCGAAGTTCAAAAAAGGTCAGTTGATCACGGCTACGATCTCGTCGGCGGACGATTCGGGTGTTGCAGTATTACTTCCCAACACGAAGAAGGAAATAATGCTCGACAAAGACGAAGTGGAGGGCGAAGTTTATAACAAAGACGAATTCGCGTCCAAAGTCGGTGAAGAAATCGAACTGATGGTTATGTCCGTAAACCCCGTTAAGCTTTCCCAAAAATCGATCAAGAAGCTTAAAGAAGAAGAAGCGATGCTCGCGGACATCAAAGACGGCAAAGAATTTACCGTTGAGTGTACCGGTTTTAACAAGGGCGGTCTTACGGCTCAGCTCGGTTCTTACGCAGTATTCGTTCCCGCTCGCGAAATCCGTTCGGGATTCGTGAAGGAGCTGGATAAATACGTAGGGAAAAAGCTTCGCTTGAGAGTTCTTGAAATCAAGACGGAAAGAAGAAAGGAAATCATTGCTTCTCAACGCGTGATCATAGTGGAAGAAAAAGCGGCGAAGGAAGCTGCCCGCGCTGCTAAGGAAGCGGAATTCTTCGCGTCCATTAACGTTGACGACGTCGTAGAAGGAAAAGTGGAAAGAGTGACCGCGTTCGGCGCGTTCGTTTCCGTAAACGGTTTCGACTGCCTTGCTCATATTTCCGATCTTTCTTGGACGGGCGTTAAGGAAGTGACCGACGTTCTTGAAATCGGCAAGAAATATCAATTTAAGGTCTTGAAGATCGACGAAGAAGCGAAAAAGGTTTCTATCGGTTATAAACAGCTTCAATCTCAGCCTTGGGAGCTTGCGGCGGAGAAATACGCGGAAGGCGACGTTATTCACGGAAAAGTCGTGAGAATCGTTCCTTTCGGGGCTTTCGTAGAAGTAGAAAAAGGAATCGACGGTTTGGTACACGTTTCCCAGATCTCTCACGAATATCTTGAAAATCCCACGACGGCTCTTACGATCGGTCAGGAAATCGACGCGAAGATCTTGAAGCTCGATTGCGAAGAAAAGAAAATGACCCTTTCGATCAAAGCGCTTGAACCCAAGCCCGAGAATACCGAAAGAAAACCCAGATCCGCTAAAGCGGAAGGGGAAGAAGGTAAGGAAAAGACCAAAAAGTCCAGAGCTCCTAAGGCTGACGACGAAGTCACCGAATGGAACGAAGGCGGTTTGGGCGAAGTATCTATCGCGGACCTTATCGGTAATAACTCCTAATCGTTTGCAAATACTTTTATAAAATAACACAAAAGTCTGCTTTTAAGTTGATTAAAAGCGGACTTTTTCGTTTATAAATAAGTATTCGAAAGAATACGTACATAGCAAGGAGTAAAAAATTATGGAAAAACAAGGCAATATCAGAATTTCGAGCGAAAATATGATGCCGATCATCAAAAAATGGCTGTATTCGGATAAGGATATCTTCCTTCGCGAAATCGTGGCAAACGGCGTGGACGCGATCACGAAGTTCAAAAAACTCACCGATATGGGCGAAGCCGCAAAGGACGATAAAGAATTCCGAATCAACGTATACGTTGACGAAAAGGCAAAAACGCTGACCGTTGAGGATAACGGTATCGGTATGACGGCGGAGGAAGTGGAGAAATACATCACGCAAATCGCGTTTTCAGGTGCGGAAGATTTCCTGCAAAAATATGAAAACGCTTCGGGCGAC
Source organism: Clostridia bacterium (assembly GCA_017471945.1). Lineage (GTDB taxonomy): Bacteria > Bacillota > Clostridia > Christensenellales > Borkfalkiaceae > Scatosoma. The sequence goes on from JAFURH010000084.1 coordinate 18,005, forward strand.
GGGATCATCGGACATTTCGGTTTAGGTTTCTATTCGGCGTATATGGTATCCGATACCGTCGAAATTTACACGAAGAGTTATAAAGACGAACCTGCCGTTAAATGGGAATCGGACGGAAATTCTACGTATACCATTTCCGAAACGGAAAAGCAAACGCGCGGCACGAAGATCGTGATGCATATTGCCGAGGGGGAAGAAGATTTCCTCAAAGAATTTACCGTACGCGAGCTGTTGAGAAAATATTGTTCGTTTATGCCGTATAATATCTATCTGAATCCGACGGGCGACGCGGAAAAAGACAAACCGCTCAACGACACGACGCCGTTATATTTGAAGGACCCGAAGGATTGCACGGAGGAAGAATATAAGAATTTCTACCGCGATACCTTTATGGATTATAAAGAACCGCTGTTCTGGATTCACTTAAATATGGATTATCCTTTCCGACTTAAAGGTATCCTGTATTTCCCGCAGGTGAAAAAAGAGCAGGTACAGTTGGAGAAAGGACAAGTCAAGCTCTATTGTAATCAAGTGTTTATTGCGGATAATATCAAAGAAGTAATTCCCGAATTTTTGATGCTTTTAAACGGCGTGATCGATTGTCCCGACATCCCTTTGAATGTTTCAAGAAGCTTTTTGCAAAACGACAAACAGGTACAGAAAATTTCCAAACATATCACGAAGAAAGTGGCGGATAAGTTGAAAGGTCTGTTTAATACCGAGCGCGAACGCTACGAAAATTGCTGGAAGGATATCGCGACCTTTATCAAGTTCGGTTGTTTAAAGGACGAGGAATTTTACGAGAAAGTAAAAGATATTCTCATTTTTAAAAATTTAAGCGGCGAATATCGCCCGTTAAGCGACTTCTTCGGCTCGGAAATCACGGAGGAAGAAGCTAAGGAAGGAAAACAACCCAAAGCAGTATACTACGTATCCGACGAAGCGCAACAAGCGCAATATATTGCAATGTTTAAGGAAGCGGGGCTTGACGCGATCCTTTGCGATACTTATATCGATCCCCATTTCGTAAGCTTTATTGAATACAAAAACCCCAAAGTATGCCGTTTCGTGCGTATCGACGCGGATTTGGACGGCGCGCTCAAAGGGGAAAACGGCGACGAGGAAACGCAGAAAAAGATCGT
>JAFURH010000013.1 GCA_017471945.1 Clostridia bacterium
CAGCCTTGCGTGCCTTCCGATATCGCGTATACGGTAGAGGAATGCGTTGCGATCGCAAACAGGCTCGGCTATCCCGTCATTATCCGTCCTGCCTACACGCTCGGCGGCGCAGGCGGCGGCGTGGCGTATAACGAGGAAGACCTTCGTTTGATCTCGCACAACGGCTTGATGCTTTCCCCGATCACGCAGGTGCTTATCGAAAAATATATCGCGGGTTGGAAAGAAATCGAATTCGAAGTAATTCGCGACTGCAACGGCAACGCGCTCACGGTCTGTTCTATGGAGAACGTAGACCCCGTCGGGATCCACACGGGCGACTCTATCGTCGTAGCCCCCGCGTTGACCCTTTCCAATAAAGAATATTCTATGCTCAGAAGCGCGGCGCTCGCGATCATTAACGAGCTGGGTATCGAGGGGGGCTGTAACGTACAGTTCGCGCTCAACCCCGATTCTTTCGAATATTCGGTCATTGAAGTAAATCCCCGCGTAAGCCGTTCTTCTGCGCTTGCATCCAAAGCGACGGGCTTCCCGATCGCAAAAGTGACGTCTAAGATCGCGCTCGGCTACACGCTCGACGAGATCGTCAACGACGTGACGGGCAACACCTACGCGTGCTTCGAGCCGACGATCGACTATCTGGTCGTAAAAATGCCCAAATGGCCCTTCGATAAATTCCTGTACGCAAAGCGCGAGCTGGGCACGAGAATGAAGGCGACGGGCGAGGTTATGTCTATCGGTACTTCCTTTGAAATGGCGATTATGAAAGCGGTGCGCGGCGCGGAAATTTCGACGAGTACGATGAACTATAAAAAGTTCTTGAACTGGACGAAAGAGGAACTTGCCGTCAAGATCACGGAAATGACCGACGAACGTATTTTCGCCGTGTACGCGGCGCTGAAAAAAGGCGTTTCGGTTGACGAAGTGTACGAAAAGACCAAGATCGACAGATTCTTCCTCAATAAATTCAAAAATCTGATCGCCTACGAGGAAATGCTCCCGACTGTAAAGCTCACGCGCGAGGTTTACGAGGAGGGGAAACGGCTCGGGTATCTGGATAAAGATATCGAAGCGTTCAGCGGACAAAAAATCCCGTATCACAGAAAAGCCGTTTATAAAATGGTAGATACGTGCGCGGCGGAATTCCCCGCCAAAACGCCGTATTTCTATTCCACCTTCGACGAAACGGCGCACGACGAAGCGAAGCCCTTCGTGGATAAGAGCGAGAAAAAGCGTATTATCGTTATCGGGTCGGGTCCGATCCGTATCGGTCAGGGTATCGAATTCGACTATTCGTCGGTGCATTGCGTCTGGACGCTTAAAGAACTCGGCTACGAAGTCGTCATTATCAACAACAACCCCGAAACGGTTTCGACGGACTTCGACACGGCGGACAGACTGTATTTCGAACCGTTGACTCCCGAGGACGTACAGCACGTTCTCGATATCGAAAAGCCCTACGGCGTGATCATCACCTTCGGCGGACAGACGGCGATCAATCTTTGCGCGTACTTCAACACGCACGGCGTGAGAATTTTGGGCACGAGCGCGGACAGCGTAGACAGAGCGGAAGACAGAGAGCGTTTTGAAGCGCTTCTCGAAAAGTATTCCATTCCCCGCCCGAAAGCACTTACGGTTATGACCAAGGAAGAAGCGCTGAAAGCGGCGGAAAACCTGGAATATCCCGTATTGCTTCGTCCTTCCTACGTTATCGGCGGGCAGAATATGACGATCGCGTTCACGGAAGAGGACGTATGCCGTTATATGGACGTCATTTTGGCGCAGGGGATCGAAAACCCCGTTCTGTGCGATAAATATTTAATGGGTACGGAGTTGGAAGTAGACGCGATTTCCGACGGTAAGGACGTTCTGATCCCCGGGATTATGCAGCATATCGAACGTACGGGTATCCACTCGGGCGACTCGATCGCGGTATATCCTCCGTATAACCTTGAAGATACGATGCTCGAACGCATTATCGAAGTTTCCACACAGCTTGCGCTCGAACTCAAAACCAAAGGGCTTATCAATATTCAATACCTTATCTATCGCGGACATCTCTACGTGATTGAGGTCAATCCAAGAGCGTCGAGAACGGTTCCGTATATCTCCAAGGTCACGGGCGTTCCGATGGTCGAGCTCGCAACCAAGATCATTACGGGCGCAAAGCTCAAAAAACTCGGCTACGGCACGGGGCTTTATCCTTCCTCGCCGTACGTCGCGGTCAAAGTACCCGTGTTCAGCTTCGAAAAGCTCAACGACGTCAATTCTCAGCTCGGTCCTCAAATGAAATCGACGGGGGAAGTGCTCGGTATCGGTAAAACGATGGAAGAAGCGATGTTTAAAGGACTCGTTTCGGCGGGCTTTAAAATGTGTCATCCTTCCGATAGAAGACCTGTCGGCGTATATATGACGGTCAACGATCAGGATAAGCTTGACCTTTTGACGATCGCAAAAAAATTCGGCGATCTCGGGTGTACGATGTACGCGACGAAGGGTACGGCGAAAGTGATCAACGACCTTGGGTTCGATTGTCAGGTAGTGGACAGACTCTCTGCGACGGATACCGTTATCAAGCTTATGGACGAAGGGAAAATCGATTATATCGTCTATACGGGCAAAACGGATATCGAATCGATCAACGACTTTATCAATTTGCATCACCACGCGATCCTTTTGGGAATCACCGTTTTAACGGCGCTCGACACGGCGAACGCGCTCGCGGATATTATCGCAAGTAAGTTTACCGAAGATAACACCGAGCTCGTGGATATCAACGCGCTCAGAAAGGAAAAGTTGAAGCTTTCTTTTACGAAAATGCAGTCTTGCGGAAACGATTATATCGTCTTTGACAACCGCGACGGCAAGATCACTTGCCCCGAATCGATCGCGGTAAATTACGTGATCCCGCATTACGGCATCGGCGGCGACGGCATCGTTCTGATCGAGAACTCGACCGTTGCGGACGCAAAAATGCGCATTTTTAACATTGACGGTTCGGAAGCGCCGCTCGGCGGTAACCCGCTCCGTTTCGTCGGGAAATATCTCTATGAAAAGGGGATCGTCGTTAAAAACGATATGAAGATCGAAACGGCAAACGGCGTGTACGAAGTGAAAGTGTATCCGTTCAGCGGCAAGGTGAACACGGCGAGCGTAAACCTCGGAAAAGTCGAGCTTGCGGGCAAGAAAATTCCTTGCGTTTGGGACGAAGAACAGATCGTCGGGAAATCCATCAACGTAGGCGGACTCGAATATAAAGTGACGCTCGTCAACGTCGGTAACCCTCATTGCGTAATTTTCAGCGATAAGGTAGACGCGATCAACGTACCTGCCATCGGTCCGGATTTTGAAAACAGCGAATATTTCCCCGACGGCGTGAATACGGAATTCGTCCGCGTAGTCAATAAAGTGACGATTAAAATGCGCGTTTGGGAACGCAAAAACGGCGAAACGTATTCTTGCGGTACGGGCGCGGCGGCGGCAGTCGTGGCGGCGGTGCTCGCGGGTTATTGCGAAAAAGATACCAACGTCACCGTGAAGCTTCGCGGCGGGGATCTGACCGTAAACTATCATTCAAACGGCGAAGTCGAGTTACTCGGCAACGTTAAAACCGTATACGAGGGGATGCTGGAAATTTGACGGCTTCCCCCGTTAAGGGTAAAAGGAGGAAAGGATTTGGATATTTTATACGAAGAAAGTTCTGCGCCCCACAACGCAAAACGCGGGGAAAAGTGGTATCGTGTCGTAAATATAATTTTTTATATCACGATGATTATCGGGATTATGGCGCTGTTTATGTGTTTAACGAGTATACCGTTTTGTTCGCCGGATGCAGACGCGACGGACGAGCAAAAGAACGCGTACGGTATGTCGTTGAGCCTTGGGATTACGTTCGGTTTTATCGGATTGTTTTTCATTTCCATTTGCATTGCAATGTACCTCATCAAACGCAGGATCAACGTGAGCTACGATTATATTTTCGTTTCGGGAGAGCTGAGAATTTCCAAAGTTTTCAATATTAACCGTCGTAAATTTATCTTAAAGCTCGAACCCGAGGATTTCTTGCAGATCGGGGACATCGACAATCCGAGCTACGACCGCTTTAAAGGCGATCCGTCTATCAAAGAAACGGTGTTTACGCCCAACACGCAGGCGGCGGAAGGGAAGTTTTTTATGTATATTCTCGCGGCAACTGCAGTCGGAAAAAGATTATACGTTTTGGAATGTCGCGAAGAACTTCTGATCAATATTTTAAAATTCGTCAAGCGCGGCACGCTTGAAACGGACTACGTGATGCAGGAAAAGAAAACGGCAAGGTAAAGAGGGTATGATCTATCTCGACAACGCCGCGACGACGAAACCCGACGAAGAGTCGTTTTTAAAGGCGCGGGAATTTCTCACGGAAAAATTTTATAATCCTTCCGCGGTATATCGGGAAGGTCACGCATTGCAGAGCGAGCTTAAGAAAGCGCGCTCAGCTTTGCTTTCGGGGGTGGCAAGCGAAGCGGATTTTGAACTCGTGTTCACTTCTTGCGGTACGGAATCGGATAATCAAGCCGTCTTCGGCTTTGCGAGGCGCGGCAACGCCGTGACGACTGCGGGCGAACATTCGGCGGTTGCGACGGCGTTTTTAGAGCTGAAAAACCGCGGGATCTGCGAACCGCGTTTCGCTCCTTTAAAAAAAGACGGAAGTGTGGACGAACAAGCGCTTTTGTCGCTCGTAGACGAAAAAACTTCTTTCGTTTCGGTGATCCACGTGAATAACGAAACGGGTTCAGTCAACGATATCAACGCGCTCGCAAAAGCCGTAAAAAAGAAAAATCCGCGCGCGATCTTTCATAGCGACGGCGTGCAGGCGTACGGAAAAATTCCTTTCCGTCTTGTAAAAGAAGTGGACTTGTATTCGGTGAGCGCGCATAAGATCGGGGGGCTGAAAGGAGTCGGAGCGCTCATAAAGCGCAAAACCCTCGTTTTGCCCGCTTACATAATCGGCGGCGGGCAGGAAAACGGCAGAAGAAGCGGCACGGAAAATACGTTTGGGATCAAACAATTCGAATACGCGGCGATTAAAAAATTTGCGTCGATGAAAGCCGACTACGAAAGAGTACTTTCTTATCGGGAAACATTCTTTAAATCGTTGGATAGAGGAATCTATACGCGTCTTTCCCCCGAAAACGGTTCGCCGTATATTTTGAGCGTTGCCGCAAAAGGCTTGCGCGGCGAAGTTTTATTGCATATGGCAAACGATAAGGGGCTCATCGTCGGCACGGGCTCGGCTTGTTCTTCCAATTCCAAAAACCGTTACAGTCGGGTGATCTTGGCGTGCGGTCACGACGAACAGACGGCGGACGGCGTACTTCGTATAAGTTTTTCTCCCGAAACGACGGAAGAAGAGATCGAAAAAGGCGCGGAAATTTTGAACGAGGTCGGGCGCGATTTGGCGCGCAGAATGAAATAAAATTAAGGAATAACTATGAACAAAGTAATTATTATCCGCTATGCGGAAATTTGGTTAAAAGGTAAAAATCGCGGCTATTTCGAGCGTATGTTCGAAACCAACCTCAAAGCCGCTTTGAAAGGAATCGATCATAAGTTCGTCAAACAATGCGGGCGTTATCTGATCGAGGAGTTTGCCGAGTACGAAACGGAAGAAATCGTCGAACGCCTGAAAAAGGTATTCGGTGTGCATACGCTGAGTTTGGCGTATGAAACGGACGCGGATATGAACAGCATTTTCGAAACGGCGAAGCTCGTTTGCAAAGAAGAAGGCACTTTCAAAGTAGAATCCCATCGCGGCGATAAAAGATACCCTAAAACTTCGGTGGAGATCAGCCGCGAGCTCGGCGGTATGTTGCTTGGGGCGTTTTATAAACTAAAAGTAGACGTGCATAACCCCGATTTCATCGTTCGGGTAGATATTCGAGAAAACGGCAAGGCACTCGTGTTCGGAGAATTTATCGAAGGGGCGAACGGTATGCCCGTCGGCATGGCGGGAAAAGGATTGTTGCTCTTGTCGGGCGGCATCGACAGCCCCGTCGCGGGCTATATGATGGCAAAACGCGGTATGCGCGTGGATTGTCTGCATTTCCATAGCTATCCCTATACGAACGAACAGGCGAAGGAAAAGGTCGTAGAGCTTGCAAACATTTTATCACAGTATACCTGCGGTACGAATCTCTACACGGTAAGCGTAACGCATATTCAAGAGTCTATCCACGAGCATTGTAAAGCAGAATTGATGATCACGCTTTTGCGGCGTTTTATGTACCGAATTGCCGAACGGCTCGCGCTCAGAAAAAGCGCGCAATGCCTGATCACGGGCGAAAGCCTTGGGCAGGTGGCAAGTCAGACGATCGAGGGGGTAACTTCGTCGAATTCCGTCGTGGAGAAATTGCCCGTACTTCGCCCCTTGATAGGGTTTGATAAAAACGAGATTATCGACCGTTCCGTAAAAATGGGCGCGTACGAAACCTCCATTCTCCCGTTTGAAGATTGTTGTACGGTGTTTTTGCCCGATTTCCCCGCGATCAAACCCAAACTTTCTGATATTCTTGCCGAGGAAAGCAAACTCGACGTGGAAGGCTTGATCAAGGAAGCCTTCGAATCCCTTGAAAAAATCGAAATTTGATCCAAAATAGGTTAATACGATAGAAAGCCCCGCTTGCAAAATCTGCAAGCGGGGTTTTCGCTTAATATTCCCACCAGTCCTTATTCGTGATTTCGGGCGGCTCGTTTGGCGGCTTTGCAGAGCCTTTTAAACAGATTTCGGGCAAGACTACGGCTTTTCCCTTGACCCCGTTATAAACGGGAATCACGGTATAAATATAATTCTTATTCTCTTTCACGCCTTCGTCCGAGAAGATTTTTTGATACTTGCCTTGATAAACCGTACTATGCGTCGCATAATCATAGCGTTGAATGATATAGTCGTAATAGTCGGGCGCGCCGTTTGAAAAATCAATTCTAACCGTCCTTCCCCAAACGCTTATTTGCGGCGCGGAAATGCTCGGATTGCTGAATTTATAAGACTTTCCGCGCGGTAGCGCAGAAGATTTGAACACTTCCGAAAATACGAATTGTTTGGGCGCGTTTTCGTCTGCGAGTACTATGTTATGCGTATCAGAGTACTCTATTTTATCGAGGTTTACCGCTTGCACGCCGTTCGGCTTTTGAAAGTTTTGTATTTTTTCGTTTCGTAAAAGATATAGGTTATAAAGATATTCGTTCACCGCGTAGGCGATATTGCACGGTTCTCCGCCGCCCGTAAAGGGAATCGCGGAATGATCGGCGTTACCGAGCCATACGCCCACGATATCTTTGGTGGTAACGGTAACGGCGTACGCGTCGGTGTTTTTTTCTTTCGTTCCCGCCGTTCCCGTTTTTGCCGCGATCGGAAAGGGCAGGGTACGCAGTTTTTTCGCCGTCCCCGTTTGCGCCGCGGTTTTTAACATATCCGTCGTAAGATACGCCGTTTCTTCCGAAAATACCCGCGTTTTTCTGATTTTTCTTTTATATACGCTTCTGCCGTCGATCACGACCTCTTTAATAAACGCGCCGTTTTCGTATTTGCCGCCGTCAGAGAATGCTGAATAAGCGGAAACGAGCTGTTTTAAAGAATACCCGTCTTTCATTCCGCCGAGCGCGAGCGCGAGGGATTCGTCCTCTTTTTTAAGAGACAGCCCAAGCTTTTCAAGATAAGGCTTAGCCTTTTCGATTCCGACGGAATTCAACACTTTTACCGCGGGGATATTCAAACTTTTGGCAAGGGCTTCGCGTGCGCTTACGTACCCCGAATATCCGCCGCCGTAGTTTTCGGGCGTATATCCCGAAAAATTCGTCTTTTCGTCGAGGATCGCCGTCGCAGGAGAAAGCTGATTCAGCTCTATCGCGGGCGCGTAGACGAGCAAGGGCTTTAAAATAGACCCCGGCGAACGCGCGATATTCCCGATCGTCGAATAACAGCCCTTAAAGCCGTGCGTTTTCGCATCCAGCACTGTCACGGTCTTGTCGCTCGGCGTATCTTTTGCCGCTTGCGCGAGCGCGGACTGTAATTTCTCGTCTAAATAGGTGTAAATTTGCAGTCTGCCGCCGACCGTGAAGGAGTATTTTTCGGCGAGCGTTTCTAGCTCGTCGAATACGAAACGCAAATAGCTTTCGCCGCCAAGCGAAGCGGACGGAGCGGTGGGGAGCGGCTCGCCGAGCGCTAACGCGTATTCCGCTTTATCGATATGCCCTTGCGCTTTCATTAAGGACAGCACGAGATTTCGCCGTTTTTCGCATTGAACGGGATTTTTGAAAGGGGAATAATTGTTGGGGGATTTTACGAGCCCCGCGAGGATCGCGCTTTCCGAAACGGTCAGCTCGCTCGGCGTTTTTCCGAAATAATATTCGGAGGCAGAGCCGATCCCGAAACAGCTATGCCCGAAATAGATGGTGTTTAAATACTTCTCTAAAATTTCCTCTTTCGAATAACGGCTTTCAAGCTGTCTCGTCAGCTTGATTTCTTTGAGTTTACGCTTGATCGTCTTTTCTTGCGATAAATGCGTGTTTTTGATCAGCTGCTGTGAAATGGTGGACGCGCCTTCTTTAAAGGACATTGACCCGAGATTTCGCGCCGCCGCCTTGACCATTCTTTTAAAATCGAAACCGCCGTGCGAATAAAAGCGTTTGTCCTCCGTATCGACGAACGCGCGTTTGGTGTGGTTGGGTAAATTTTCCGCTTTTACGGTGTTTTTCTTGGAAAGCACGCCCGCGCTTTTTACCGCTTTTCCCGAATCCCCGTATACGGTTGCCGTAAGGTCGGATAACAAAAGCTTTTCGGGACAGAGTTTAGCGTCTTTGGTCACGCTCGTATAGTACGCGCCCGCCCCGATCGCGGCGGCGAAAACGAACAGTAAAGTCGATAAGATAAAAATGCGAAGAAATTTCATTGAAAACAGTATTCGCCGAAAAGGATTTTTTATGACGAAAAAATGGATAAAATACCCCGAAAACCCTTTAAAGACTTGATAAAATTTTCAAAAAATAGTATAATAGAAAGAAAAACGCCATCAGGTAAAAAGAATTATGACGGAAAAATATCATATCGTGACCTACGGCTGCCAAATGAACGTACACGAATCAGAGAAGATCGCGGGCGTTTTGCGCCGTATGGGATACGAAGAAACGCAAAATAAAGAGGATGCGGACGTGATCGTTTTTAATACTTGTTGCATCCGCGAAAACGCCGAAAATCACGCGTTCGGTAATATCGGCGCGCTCAAAAAACTCAAAAAGCAAAAACCGTCGCTTTTGATCGTCGTCGGCGGGTGTATGACGCAGGAAAAGGGTAAAACGGAAGTGCTTTCAAAGAAATTCCCGTTTATCGATATAATGTTCGGTACGCTGAATTTGGAAGAACTCGAAACGCTGATCCGCCAAAAACGCGAACAGAAAAAACGGGTCGTCAAGATCCGCGAAACGGAAGGCGAGATCGTCGAAACCCTTGAACCGTATCGGACGAGCTATCCCAACGCTTGGGTGAATATCACCTACGGTTGTAATAATTTCTGTTCGTATTGTATCGTGCCGTACGTTCGCGGCCGCGAGCGGTCGAGAAAGCCCGAAAATATCATAGCGGAGTGCAAAAAGCTCGTCGCGGAAGGGTATAAAGAGATCACGCTTTTAGGTCAAAACGTAAATTCCTACGGTGCGGATGGGAGTACGGGAATGAATTTTGCCGAGCTTTTGGACGCGGTGGCTTCTATCGAAGGAAATTTCCGCTTGCGTTTTATGACGAGCCACCCCAAGGACTTTAACGAAGAGGTCGTAAAGGTGATGCAAAAGCATCGTAAAATTATGCGGCTCGTGCATTTGCCCGTGCAGTCGGGCTCAAACGCCGTGTTGCAGGCGATGAACCGCCGTTATACCCGCGAAAAATACCTTTCGGAGATAAAAATGCTCCGTTCTTATTTCCCCGAAGCGGAGGTCACGACGGATATTATCGTAGGCTTCCCGAACGAAACGGAAGAAGATTATTTGCAGACGGAATCGCTCGTAAAAGAGGTCGATTTCGCTTCGGCGTTTACCTTCGTTTATTCCAAACGAACGGGCACGAAAGCGGCGACGATGGAAGGTCAGATACCCGAAGACGTCCAAAAAGACCGCATTATGCGGCTCGTGGAGCTTGTCAACTCTCTCACCCGGAAAAAATCCGAAAAATACCTCGGTAAAACGGTGGAGATCCTCTGCGAGGATTACGACGAAAAGCGCGGGCTGTATTTAGGACGCGACGAGTTCGGGCGAATGGGGTATTTTAAAAGCGAGAAAAATTTGATCGGCGAGTTCGTTGTCCTCAAAATCACCGAAGCGAACGGCATTTCTCTTTACGGGGAAATCGCGGAAAATCTTGAATCTGATAAGGCAGGTGAATAAACGATGGGGCTTTCACAAATGATGCAGCATTATATCGAGACGAAAGAAAAATATAAGGATTGTATCGTATTTTATCGGCTCGGCGATTTCTACGAAATGTTTTTCGAGGACGCGATCAAGGTATCCAAAATGCTGGAACTCACCCTCACGGGCAGAGATTGCGGGCTTGCGGAGCGCGCGCCGATGTGCGGGATTCCCTATCACGCTTCGGAAGGGTATATCGCGAAGCTCGTCGCGCTCGGCGAAAAGGTCGCGATCTGCGAACAGCTCACCGAACCGGGCGCGGGCAAGCTCGTGGAGCGCGACGTCGTGCGAATCGTTTCGGCGGGTACGCTCATTGACGATTCGATGCTCGACGAAAGCAAAAACAACTATATCGCGAGTATTTTCAAAAACGGCGAGGAGATCGCGGCGGCGTGGGCAGACCTCACGACGGGGGAATTTTGCGCGCAGGAATTTAAAGGCGAACGGTCGGTTGACGAGATCGTAAGCCTTCTTTTCAAAATTTCCGCGGCGGAAATTATCTGCAACGACGATATGCTTTTGGCGAGCAAAAATATCAAGGAGATCAAGCACAATCAGTTGCCGCCCTTTTCCTGCTACGTCGCGTGGGCGTTCAACGTTAAGCACGCGGAAAAGAATCTTACGGAGCAGTTTAACGCGTTGTCGTTATCCGCTTACGGAATCGCGGCGAAAGACAATTTGATTTCGGCGGCGGGGGCATTGATCGAATACCTTCGGGAAACGCAAAAGCACGCGTTGAAAAACATCAATACCATCAAAGTCGTCAGCCAAGAAAAATATATGACGTTGGACAGTATCGCGATTCGCAACCTCGAACTCGTGAAAAACAACGCGGAAGGCAAAAAGTACGGCACGCTTTCGTGGATTTTGGATAAGACGAAAACGGGTATGGGAATGCGGCTTATGAACAACCTCATTCTTTCCCCGCTTCGCAATTTGGACGAGATCAACTACCGCTTAGACGGCGTAGAGGAGCTTGTGAACGCTTCGGTAGCGCGTATGGCGCTCGTGGAAACGCTTAAAGAAATGCGGGATATCGAACGGCTTTCGGGTAAAATTTCCAACGGAAACTTAACGCCGAGGGATTGCGAATCGATTGCAAAATCCTTGCTTTTAGTCCCCGCGATCAAATTCCAGCTCGTAGGCTTTTCTTCGCCTATCCTGCGCGATCTCGACGAGGGGATTTTGGATCTGAAACCGCTCGCGCAGTATCTTTGCGCGGCGATCGCCGACAATCCGCCCGTATCGATGAAGGACGGCGGTTATATCCGCGAAGGCTTTAACGCGGAGCTCGACGAGCTTCGTTTGATCGCCACGAACGGAAAGACGATCATAAAAGATATCGAAGCCCGCGAAAAAGAGCGCACGGGCATCAAGACCTTGAAGATCGGCTATAACCGCGTGTTTGGGTATTATATCGAGGTCAGCAATTCGTTTAAGGACAAAACGCCCGACGACTATATTAGAAGACAAACTCTTTCCACGGGCGAACGCTATATCACGGAAGAACTCAAAGAACTCGAAGATAAGATCCTTTCGAGCGGCGAACGAGCTTTAAAGCTGGAAGCGCGGCTTTACGAAGAACTCGCGGGCGTGCTTACGGAGAATATTTTGCAGCTTCAAAAGCTCGCTTCGTCTATCGCTATGCTCGATTGCTTGCTCTCGTTTGCTTCGGTATCGAAAGAACGCCGCTACGTGCGTCCGAGAATGTTGGAAAGCGGCGGAAAGCTGGAAATCAGGGAAGGACGGCATCCCGTCGTCGAGGCGATCACGAAAGAACGCTTCGTGCCCAACGACACGTTGCTTGACAACGAAGAAAACCGCAGCGCGATTATCACGGGGCCGAATATGGCGGGGAAAAGCACCTATATGCGGCAGGTTGCCCTGATCACGCTGATGGCGCATATCGGCTGTTTCGTGCCCGCAAAGCAAGCGGAAATTCCGTTGACCGACAGGATTTTTACCCGCGTGGGCGCAAGCGATAACTTGATTTTAGATCAAAGTACCTTTATGGTCGAAATGACGGAAGTTGCCTCTATCCTTCTCAACGCCACGCGCGATAGCTTGCTCGTTTTGGACGAGGTCGGCAGGGGCACGAGTACCTACGACGGTTTGTCGATCGCTTGGTCGGTCATTGAATTTTTAACCGAAAAAATTCGGGCGAAAACCTTGTTTGCAACGCACTATCACGAGCTTACCGAGCTCGAAAACACGACGGAAGGGGTAAAAAATTATAAAGTTACCGTTCGCGAATTGAACGGTACGGTCGTGTTCCTCAGAAAGATCGCAAGGGGCGGGGCGAATAGAAGCTTCGGTATCGAGGTCGCTTCCCTTGCGGGCGTGCCCAAAGAAGTCACGGCGCGTGCGAAAGGGATTTTGAAAGCGCTTGAAAAGAGCGATATCGCCAAAGGCAAGATCGATTTTACGCAAGCGGAGGAAGAAACGGAAGAAGCGCGCCCGTTAAGCGAAGTCGAGCAATTGCTTGCAGATACCGACGTCAACACCCTTTCGCCGATGCAAGCGCTACTGCTTATCAGCGATTTAAAGGATAAATTAGCTACGGAGAAGTAATATGGCAAAAATCAATATTTTACCTGCACAAGTCTACAACCGAATTGCGGCGGGCGAGGTCGTTGACAGACCGTATTCCGTCGTGAAAGAGCTCGTGGAAAACGCCATCGACGCGGGCGCGAGCGAAGTAGAGATCTATATCGAGCAGGGCGGAAAACAGTTGATCCGCGTCGTGGATAACGGCGGCGGGATCGAACGCGACGATCTTCATTCGGCGTTTTTACCGCACGCGACGAGTAAGATCAAAAAAGCGGAAGACTTAGAGAATATTTTAACGCTCGGCTTCCGAGGCGAAGCCGTCGCTTCGATCGCTTCCGTTTCGAAAATGACGATCACCTCCAAAACCAAAGACGGAAAATGTTACGCGCTCACCTCGGAGTTCGGCAAGATCGGCAATATTACGGAAGCCGCTGGACAGGACGGCACGGACGTTAAGGTGGAAATGCTGTTCGGTTCAACGCCCGTCCGTTTAAAGTTTTTAAAGACCGATAAAGCGGAAGAAACGGAGATCACGAACTTCGTTTCCCGTTTTATCCTTTGCCGCCCCGAAATCGCCTTTACCTACTACGTAAACGGCAAAAAGGTTTTGCAGTCCTTCGGCGGCGGGGAAGACGAGGCGTTTGCTTCCGTCTACGGCACGTCCACGCTTCAAAATTGCTATAAGATCGACGCGCAAAAGAACGGTATCCGTATTCGCGGCTATATCGGCAACCAAAATTATTTCAAACCGAATAAAACCTATCAAAGTATGTTTTTGAACGGGCGCTACGTTTTGAATATTACGCTTTCTACGGCGCTTCATAACGCGTATAAAAACTACGTTATGAAACGGCAGTATCCGTTCTACGTTTTATACGTCACGATGCCGACGGAAGTCGTGGACGTGAACGTTCACCCGAATAAATCGGACGTACGTTTTGCGGATAACAATATCGTGTTCGCTTCCGTTTATTCGGTGATCTCGTCTATTTTAGACGGCAAATCCTCGGCGATGGAGTATTTGACGGAAGATCAGCCCGCCGTTCCTCCGACGGTGGAATTGCCTGCGCCCGTAACTCCCACAGAGCCGCGCAAGCCGATTTTTGAAAAAACCGCCAGCGCGCCTTTGCAAAAAACGCAAGAGGCGTTCGGTTTTGCTTCGCTTAGTTACGAAGAAGCGAAAAATTCCCTTTACGAAAATAATCCCTCGTTCCGTTCTCCTTCCAAGTTGCCTGCGGAAAAGCTTCCCTTTAACGTCGATCAGGAACGGGAGAGCGATAAACGGGTAACGGAACGGAAACCTACGCCCAAACTCAGCGGCTTACAGAAGAAATATCCCGATCTGTATTTTGAGCGTAATATTTTAGAGGTAAACGATTCGGGCGCTGCGTCCGTCGAAAAAGCTCCCGCTCCCGCGGAAGAAACGGATATATTTGCCGCGAATAAACGGTTTTTGGAGGAGCTTGACGGCAAGGCGAAACAGAATAAGATCGATATCGCTTCCTGCGTGTTCGTAGGAAAGCTGTTCAATACCTATCTCTTATACGAACGTGGCGACGAGATATATATGATCGATCAGCACGCCGCGCACGAGCGGTTGATCTTCAATCGGTTAAAAGAAAATATGATTAATCGAGAGGTCGTAAAACAGCCTATGCTGTTGCCGTTCCGCTACGAGCTCAACGCCTTTGAAAGCGCGTTTATAAGCGAAAATCTTGAAAATATCCGCGCGATGGGATTCGATATCGAAGCCGACGGAGAAAGCGCGTTTGAGGTCTTTGCCGTGCCTTTGGATCTTCAATTTATCGATCTTTCCCGTTTCTTTAACGAGTTGTTGGCGGATATCAGCGGCTTCCGCTCGATACGATTGGAAGAGCTTTTAAAAGACAAGCTTGCGATGGCGGCGTGCAAAGCGGCGGTGAAAGGCGGTATGGACTTGACCAAAGACGAAATCGACAGCCTCTTTAAGTTAATGGACGGCGATATGGGGCTGAAATGCCCGCACGGCAGACCCGTCGTCGTGAAAATGGCAAAAACGGAAATCGAAAAAATGTTCAAAAGGATCGTCTGATGCCGAAAGTACTCGTGATCTGCGGCGCGACTGCCTCGGGAAAAACCGCTTTGGCTGTCGCTTGCGCGCAAAAATTAAATACGGAAATTGTTTCCGCCGATTCGATGCTGATTTATAAAGGCTTGAATATCGGTACGGCGAAGCCTACGGAAGAGGAAAAGGGCGGTATAATGCATCATTTGATCGACGTTGCCGAGCCTTTCGACCTGTTTTCGGTCAGCGACTACGAAAAAGCCGCCTTACCGATCGTCGAACGACTGCTTGCAGAAGGAAAAACGCCGATTATTTGCGGCGGTACGGGCTTTTATATCAATTCTTTGCTTTATAAAAGCGGATTTGGCGGCGCGGGCGCGGATGAAAGGGTACGCGCAAAATACGAGGATCTCTTAGCGGCAAAGGGAAAAGAATATCTGCACGGACTCTTGCAAGAAAAAGACCCCGAAAGCGCAGCGATTCTGCACCCGAACGATACCAAGCGCGTGATCCGTGCGATAGAGATCTTCGAGGTCACGGGCAAGAAAAAGTCCGAGCAAAACGACGAGCCCGTGCCGCGCTTTGAATTTGCGGCGGTTTCTATCGAGTATCCGCGCGAAACATTATACGAACGGATAAACCGTCGCGTAGACGATATGTTCGAGGCGGGGCTGAAAGAAGAGGTGCAAGGCTTGCTCGATCGCGGCGTGACGTTGGAAAATCAATGTATGCAAGGCATAGGATATAAAGAGGTCGCGGAAGGGATAAACGGCGGCGCTTCTGACGAAGAAATCAAAGAACTTATCAAAAAAAACACCCGAAACTACGCAAAACGGCAAATTACCTTCTTTAAAAGAATGAAAAATCATACGGTATTACCTGCAAATCGAGCGACGGCAGAGGAAGTATTAAAGCTTCTTTAAAAGGGTAGTATGTCAGACAAAATACCTATGTCTGACATACTGACAATGACAGGCATACTACTAAAACGGAGAAAATTATGACGGCAGAACAGCTTATCAAAGAAAGCGAAGCGGCTTTACGGGAAAAGTTCGCTATTGCAGACGAAATCAGCGAATACAACCAAGAAAAAGTTTTGAAAGCGTTCAATAAACGCGGGATCGCGCTCAGGCATTTTAACGCTACGACGGGTTACGGCTACGGCGACGAAGGGCGTTATGCGCTCGGCGAGGTGTTTGCCGACGCGTTCGGTGCGGAAAGCGGTATCGTTTCTCCCGCGCTGCTCAGCGGTACGCACGCGCTCAGCGTGGCGTTGTTCGGCGTGTTGCGACCGGGCGACGCCGTGTTTTCCGTTTCGGGAATGCCGTACGATACCTTGCGCGGGGTGATCTACGGCGAGGGGAACGGCTCGCTGAAAGAATTCGGCGTGGAATTTCGGTGCGTTGAATTGGAGCAAAACGGAAAATTCGATAAAAACGCGATCAAAGAAAACCTTGAAAAATACGGCGAAAAAGTAAAAATGGTTTATATCCAGCGTTCGCGTGGTTACGAGCTTCGCGACGCGTTCTCCGTTGAAGAAATCGGCGAGATATGCGCGTTCGTCCGCGAAATGGGTTTCAAAGGCTGTATTTTCGTCGATAATTGTTACGGGGAATTCGTGGAAAAGCAAGAACCTTGCGACGTCGGAGCAGACGTTACGGTCGGTTCGCTTATCAAAAATCCGGGAGGCGGACTCGCGCCGACGGGCGGCTATATCGTCGGCAAAGAAAAGTATATCGATCTGATCGGCAGACGGCTCACCGCGCCGTCGATCGGCAACGAGGTAGGGTCGTACGCCTACGGTTATCGTCTTTTCTATCAAGGGCTGTTTTTAGCGCCGCACGTGGTAAATCAAGCGATCAAGGGCAGTCTTTTGATCGGGAAATGTATGGAAATGCTCGGTTACGAGAATTTTCCCAAGCTCGATAAAACGCCTGCGGATATCACCCGTGCGATACGCTTCGATACGGCGAAACAGCTTTGCGACTTTATTCAGTCCGTGCAGGACGCGTCGCCCGTGGACAGCTTCGTAACGCTCGAGGCGTGGGATATGCCGGGGTACGACAGTAAAGTGATTATGGCGGCAGGTTGTTTCGTGGAGGGAGCTTCGATCGAGCTTTCCGCCGACGCTCCCGTAAAAGAGCCGTACACCGCTTATTTTCAAGGCGGCTTGACTTACGAACATTCCAAATATGCGTTAAAGCTCATTTTGCAGAGATTGCTTTGAAACTCGCAAACGAAAACCGCCCGCATACTTGCGGGCGGTATTATTTTATTTATTTCGTCAAATCCCAATCGATCG
>JAFURH010000014.1 GCA_017471945.1 Clostridia bacterium
CGGATTTAACTTTAAGTGGAATATGGGTTGGATGAACGACGTACTTTCTTATATCTCCAATAATCCTTTATATAGAAGATATCATCACAATAAGCTTACGTTCTCAATGATGTACGCCTTTTCGGAAAACTACGTTTTGCCCATTTCTCACGACGAAGTCGTACACGGGAAGGGTTCGTTGATCGGAAAAATGCCAGGCGACTACGAAGAGAAGTTTGCGGGCGTTCGCGCGTTCCTTGGCTATATGATGTCTCATCCCGGCAAAAAGCTTAATTTTATGGGCAACGAGATCGGACAGTTTAAGGAATGGAATTATAAAGAAAGCGTGGAATTTTTCCTTAAAAGCTTCCCCGCGCACGCAAGGCTGTCTACCGCGGTCAAAGAACTCAATCATTTATATAAAAATACGCCCGCGCTTTATGAAATCGAAGATTCGTGGGAAGGCTTTGAATGGATCGCGGCAGACGACGGCGACGCAAATCTGATCGCCTACAAGCGCAAAGATAGAGCGGGCAATCAAGTGATCGCGATCGTCAATTTTGCAGGCGTGGATCATATCGATTACAGGATCGGCGCGGATAGAGGAAAATATAAAATGCTTTTCAATTCCGACGCTATCCGTTACGGCGGCAAAGGCGCATTCAAAAAGCGCGTTTTCTATACGGAAAAAGCGTATAGCCACGGCAGGGAGGACTCCATTAAGATCTCTATCCCCAAACTGACTTGCGTTTATTTAATAAAAATCAACTGATAATTTAAGGGGGTCTTTTTATGCAAAGAAGAAAAGAATGTGTCGCAATGCTTCTTGCTGGCGGACAGGGCAGCAGACTGTTCGCGCTCACCACGGACGTTGCAAAACCTGCCGTTGCTTTCGGCGCGAAGTATCGTATTATCGATTTCCCGCTTTCGAATTGTATCAATTCGGGCATCGATACGGTGGGCGTGCTTACGCAGTACCAGCCGCTTATTTTAAACGAATATATCGGCAACGGTCAGCCGTGGGATCTCGACAGAGCCTTCGGCGGGGTACATATTTTATCGCCGTATCAGGCGAAAACCCGTTCTTCGTGGTATGAGGGCACGGCAAACGCGATCTATCAGAATATGCATTTTATGAAAATGTATAATCCCGAATATATCCTCGTTTTGTCGGGCGATCACATTTATAAAATGGATTACGCGGCAATGCTCAAAGCGCATAAAGAAACGGGCGCGGATTGTACGATCGCCGCGATCGACGTCCCTCTTTCCGAAGCGTCCAGATTCGGTATTTTAAATACCAACCCCGACGGTTCTATTTATCAGTTTGAAGAAAAACCCAAAGTTCCGAAAAGCACTCTCGCCTCGATGGGGATCTATATCTTTACGGCAGAAAAGCTTTTCAAATATCTTGAAGAGGACGACGCGAACCCGAATTCCTCCAAAGACTTCGGAAAAGACGTCTTGCCCGCAATGCTCAGCGCAGGGGAAAAAATGTTCTCGTATCTTTTCGAGGGATATTGGAAAGACGTTGGAACGATCGCTTCCCTTTGGCAGGCGAATATGGATCTGCTCGGCGAAGAGCCCGAATTCGACGTGAGCGATAAATCTTGGAAGATCCATTCGAGAAATCCGCTCGCTCCCCCCGAATGTATCGGCGAGACGGGCATAGTGCAAAATTCGATGATCGCGCTCGGTTGCGAAATCGAAGGGGAAGTTAAAAATTCCGTCCTTGGCAGTAACGTCGTGGTGGAGAAGGGCGCAGTCGTCAAAGACGCGGTCGTGCTCGCCAACAGCGTGATCAAAGCTGGAGCAACCGTTTCCTATACGATCATCGACGAAAACGTAACGGTGGGAGAAAACGCAATCATCGGCGTTGAAAAAGACTCGAACGCTGAGATCGTAGTACTCGGCAGAGGCATTTGCGTTGAAAAAGGCGTTAAGGTTTCAAGCGGTCAGAAGCACGAAAAAGATATTTTGGAATAAGGGGAGGAAAAGAAAATGGCAGCAACTGCATTAGGTGTAATTTTTTGTAATATTCACGAAGAAAACGTACCTGAACTCGTAAGAAGAAGAACGATCGCTTCCATTCCGTTTGGAGGAAGATATCGCGTTATCGATTTCCAGCTTTCCAATATGGTCAATTCGGGCATTACGACGGTAGGGCTTATGACGAATAACAATTACCGTTCTTTGATCGATCATATCGGGAGCGGTAAAGATTGGGATCTTGCCAGAAAGGACGGCGGAATTATTCTTTTACCTCCTTTCTCCGACAAGCACGATAAACTTTACACGACCCGTTTGGAAGCGCTCAACTCGCTTTCTGGATTTTTAGGACGGCGTTCGGAAAAATACGTAGTCCTTTGCGACGGCGACGTGCTCGCGAAATTTAATATTTCCGAGATCCTTGCGGCACACGAAAAGAAAAAGGCGGATATCACCTTAGTCACCCATTGCGGCGAAATCGAAAGGGCGTCGGAAATTATGCTGATCAACGCCGACGAAAACGACCGCGTGACCGAAGTGAAATATACTCCTCACGTAAAAAAAGGAGAAGTGGGAAATTATTACGCGGGCGTAATGGTTCTTAACCGTCAATTTCTTTTGAATATCGTGGAAGATTCCGCCGTGCACGGCTTCACGAGTTTTGAAACGGATATACTTATCAAACAGCTCTCTTCTCTTAAAATTTATCGTTACGATTTTAAAGGCTACTTTGCGAGTATGACGAGTATGGCGGCGTACTATAAACACAATATGCGCTTGCTTGAAAAATCCGTCCGTGACGAACTTTTCGGCGGAAGAGATATGTATACGAAGGTCCGCGACAGCGCGCCCTCCAAATACGGTGCGGAAGCGACCGTAAAAAATTCGCTGATTTCCGACGGTTGCGAGATCGAAGGGGTTGTGGAAAACTCCATTTTGTTCCGTGGCGTGAAGGTTGCGAAAGGGGCGGTAGTTCGCAATTCTATCATAATGCAGGACAACGTGATCGGCGCGGGAGCTTCGCTCAGTTGCGTGATCACCGATAAAAACGTGGTGATCACCGACCGCAGACAGTTGAGCGGTTGCGAAGAAATTCCTTTCTTTATTCAGAAAGGTACGATGCTTTAATAAAATAACCGTATTAAAAAGTTTTTTGGAGGACTATATGGCAGAAAAGAAATGCGCAGCGAAAACGACTATCCGAGCAACGACGAGGAAGAGCGTGAAAAAACCGACGATCGAAGTATTGCAAAACGAACAGAGCGCCGCTTTCCCCGTAGTGAAGGAAACGAAGGAACCCACGGTGGAGACTAAGCGTAAAATTTTATTCGTCGCGTCCGAAGCCGCGCCGTTTATCGCGACGGGCGGGCTTGCCGACGTGATCGGTTCTTTGCCGAAAGCGATTGCAAAAGACCCGTCTTACGACGTTCGAGTCGTATTGCCTTTATATTCGGATATCAAGCCTGAATTCCGCAGGAAATTTTCTTTTCTCGGCAATATTTTCACGCCGCTTTCTTGGCGTAATCAGTACTGCGGTATTTTCACTTGTGTGGAAAACGACGTGACTTTCTATTTTATCGACAACGAATATTATTTCAAACGTACGGGTTGTTACGGATATTACGACGACGGCGAACGGTTTGCGTTTTTCTCAAAAAGCGTAATGGAAATTTTGCCGTTTATCGATTTTTATCCCGACGTTTTGCATTGTCACGATTGGCAAGCGGCGCTTGCGGCGATCTATTTGAAAACCATTTATTGTAAAAAGGAAAAATACAGTTTTATCCGTGCGATTTTTACCATTCATAATATAGAGTATCAGGGAAAATATTCCTTAGATATTTTAGGAGATCTTTTCGGTTTGGACGAAGAGGATAAAGGACTCGTGGAATACGACGGCTCGATCAACCTTATGAAAGGAGCGATCGAATGTTGTGAACAAATTTCGACCGTAAGTCCTACTTACGCCAAAGAAATCAAATCGGCGCATTACGCGCACGGATTAGAGGACATTATCCTTAAAAACGAAGGGAAGCTTACAGGGATTTTAAACGGTATCGACGTCACGTCATACAACGCGGAAACGGATAAAGCGTTGTTTGCAAATTATTCCGCGGAAGACCTTGACAACAAGGCGGTCTGCAAAGCGGAGCTTCAAAAAATGCTTGGGTTGCCCGTCCGTGAAGTGCCCGTGATCGCGATGATCACTCGGTTGGTTTCTCATAAAGGTGTAGACCTCGTGCAAAGCGTGATCGAGGATATTTTACACGAAGATATTCAGTTCGTCGTGCTCGGCACGGGCGACGGAGCTTACGAAAACTTTTTCCTCGATCTCAGCAGCAAATACGAGGGTAAAGTTTCTGCCAATATTGCCTTTAACGGCGACTTGTCGAGAAAGATCTATTCGGGGGCGGATATTTTCCTTATGCCGTCTTTGAGCGAGCCTTGCGGGCTTTCGCAAATGATCGCTTCGCGCTATGCGACCGTACCCGTCGTAAGAGAAACGGGCGGGCTTTACGACAGTATCAAGCCTTACGCTTCGGGCGGTAACGGATTTACGTTTGCTTCGCGCAATCCTTACGATATGCTTTACGTGATCCACGAGGCGATCGATCTGTATAAAAAGCCCGACGAATGGAAAGCCTTATTAAAGAAGGTTATGACCACGGACTTTTCTTGGCAACGTTCGGCGGAAGAGTATAAAAAACTCTATTCGACCACGGTCGCTATGCCGTTTTAAGCCGCACGCAAAGCGTTATTACACTTGAAAAAATTTTATCAGGAGATATAAAAAAATATGAAAGTAAAGGAGTTTTCCTCGGCAGAGGCGAAAGAGCTTATCAAAGGTAAGCTTTCCCGCTATTTTGGTATTGCGCCTTCCGAAGCGAAAAAGGAACAGTTGTACAAAGCGGTGGTTATGAGTATTCGCGATATTATGCTTGAAAAACGGCATAATTTCCATACCGTTACCAAAGCCGCGAAAGCAAAGAAAGTATATTATCTTTGTATGGAATTTTTGATGGGGCGTTCGCTGAAAAACAGCATATTTAACCTCGGGCTTGGCGAAGCTTTCGAGTCGGCGCTTCAAGAATACGATACCTCGTTAAGCGATCTTTACGAGCTCGAACCCGACGCAGGACTCGGAAACGGCGGACTCGGGCGCTTGGCGGCGTGTTTTTTGGACGCGCTCGCAACGGGCGATTATCCCGCAATGGGCTTTTCCATTCGCTACGATTACGGCTTGTTTAAGCAGAAGATCGTCGAAGGGTGGCAGACGGAGATTCCCGACGTATGGCTTCCCGGCGGTGAAGTTTGGCTTACGCAGAGAAGCGATAAGATCTTTACCGTAAAATTTGACGGCTATATTGAAGAAAAGTGGACGGAGCACGGCTTGGAAACCATTTACCGCGACGCAAAGGAAGTGCAAGCGGTCGCCTACGATATGATGGTTTCGGGCTACGATAGTCAGGCTGTTTCCGTTCTCAGACTTTGGAAAGCGAGAAGCGTTCAGAATTTTGATATGAAGTTATTCTCGCAAGGCGATTACAGCGCGGTCATGCAAGAAGATAACGCGGCGGAGTTGATTTCCAAGGTCCTTTATCCCGCCGATAATCATTTGGAGGGGAAGTCGTTGCGGTTAAAACAGCAATATTTCCTCGTTTCGGCGTCCTTGCAGAATATTCTCGCCGATCACAAGAGAAGATACGGTTCGCTTAAATTATTGCCGAAAATGGCGGCAATTCATTTGAACGACACCCATCCCGCACTTGCAATTCCCGAATTAATGCGTCTTTTGATCGACGAAAACGGTATGTCGTGGGAAGAAGCTTGGGAAATCACGACTTCGGTTTGCGCGTATACCAACCATACGGTGTTGGCGGAAGCGCTCGAAACTTGGCCTGAAAGCTTGATTGCAAGAAAATTGCCGAGAATTTATACGATTTTGAAAGAGATCAACCGTCGGTTCTGCGACGATCTTTGGGCGAAATATCCCGGCGATTGGGATAAGATCGCACGTATGGCGATCATTTCCTATAATACCGTTAAAATGGCGAATCTTTCCGTGCACGGCTCGCATAAAGTCAACGGCGTTTCGGGCTTGCACAGCGATATTATCAAAGAGAGTATTTTTAAAGATTTCTACGACTATACGCCCGAAAAATTCACGAACGTCACGAATGGTATCGCGCACAGACGTTGGTTGAATCAATCTAATCCCGAATTATGCGCTCTGCTCGACGAGTGTATCGGGCAAGGATACGCAAAAGACGCTTCCAAGCTTGCGGATTTCAAGAAATTCGAAAACGACGACAGCGTTTTAAAACGGCTTGACGAGATCAAAGCGATCAAAAAGCAACAGTTTGCGGACTTTGCCTATAAAAAGCAAGGCGTTATTATCGATCCGAATACCATTTTCGACGTACAGGCAAAGAGAATGCACGAATACAAGCGTCAGCTTCTCAATGTGTTGCATATCATTACCGATTATTTGATCCTTAAAAAGGATCCCGACGCGCCCGTTCAACCGAAAACGTATATTTTCGCGGCGAAAGCGGCGGCAGGGTATTATATGGCGAAAAAGATCATCAAATTGATCTGCTATCTTGCCGAAGATATTAAAAAGAATCCGAAAATCAATGAAAAACTCAACGTCGTGTATATGGAAGATTATAACGTAACGATGTCTGAAATGCTGATGCCGGCTTCGGAAATTTCCGAACAGATCTCTTTGGCGGGCAAAGAAGCTAGCGGCACGGGCAATATGAAGTTTATGATCAACGGCGCGTTGACGATCGGTACTTTGGACGGCGCGAACGTGGAAATGAGCGAAAAAGTCGGAAAGAATAATATCTATATTTTCGGCTTAAAAGCCGACGAAGTGGCGGAAATCTGGAGAAACGGCTATTCTTCGAGTGTTTATTACAACGGCGATTCGATGCTCAGAAAAGTTATCGAAGCCTTGATCGTCGGGTTTAACGGCGAATCTTTCGCCGAAATCGCCAACTATTTGTTGACGGGCTCGCCGATCGCCGATCCGTATATGTGTATGGCGGATTACGAATCGTATTTGTCCACGCAAAATAAGATGTCTAAGCTGTACGCTACCGACAAGCGGCTTTGGAATCAGAAAGCGCTTCGCAATATCGCGGCGGCAGGATTCTTTGCGGCAGATAGAAGTATTGCGGAATACGCGGAAAATATCTGGAATCTTAAACCGTTGCATAAAAGCAATAAAAGCAAA
Organism: Clostridia bacterium; assembly: GCA_017471945.1. Taxonomy (GTDB): domain Bacteria; phylum Bacillota; class Clostridia; order Christensenellales; family Borkfalkiaceae; genus Scatosoma. The sequence continues at coordinate 7,211 of JAFURH010000014.1, forward strand.
TAATTTAACTTAAAACAACCGTGCGCAAAAAGCTGTAAAGTTTCTTTACGGCTTTTTGCCGAATATGCGAGTGTTTTACAACAAATACCAAAAATGGAAACGACTATGAATTTTTATTACGATCCTTTAAACAGTCTTTGCAAAAGCGTAACGGGTGCTTGTGGCGCGGGCGAAGAACTGCAATTGAATATTTTTGTCTTAAAAGGGGAGGTGCAGGAACTTTCCAGCGAACTTGATTGCCTCGCCCCGAATCAAAACGCTTATTTACTGCTCTGCAAAGACGGAGAATCCAAAACGGCGTATCCTATGACGAAAACGGCTTACGGCTGGAATATTTCCTTAAAAATAAATCAGACGGGGCTGTATTATTATAATTTTTCCTTTGAAAACGGCGGGTTTATCAATCGTAATTACCGCCATACGGGTGAATATGCCGAATACGACGGCAATTCTTTCCTTCTCACCGTATACGCGAAAAGTTATAAAACCCCCGAATGGTTTAAAGGCGGCGTGATGTATCAAATATTTCCCGACCGTTTTTGTCGGCAAGGAACTATGCCAGACATAAAAGGAAGAATTTTCCGCGAAGATTGGGGCGGATTACCTATCTATCGTCCGAATGAACACGGAAAAGTTTTAAACAACGACTTTTTCGGCGGGAATTTTAAAGGCGTTCAAAGCAAATTGCCGTATTTAAAAGAACTCGGCGTTACGGTTATCTATTTTAATCCCGTATTCGAAGCGGCGTCCAACCACCGTTACGATACTTCCGATTATATGAAAATAGACCCTGCCTTGGGCAGCAAAGAAGATTTTGAAGAACTCGTCAAAGCCGCGGAAAATCAAGGGATCCGCGTGATTTTAGACGGCGTTTTCAACCATACCGGAGACGATAGCGTATATTTCAATAAATACGGCAAGTATCCGTCCTTAGGGGCGTTTCAATCCAAGGATTCGCCGTATTATACTTGGTACGATTTTCAGGAGTTTCCGAACCGTTATTCCAGCTGGTGGGGAATCGATATCCTGCCCGAGCTCAACGAAACTTCGGAAGAATATCAGAATTTCATTTTCGGGGATGACGGCGTACTCAAAAACTGGCTCAATTCGGGAATTGGCGGTTATCGGTTGGACGTAGCGGACGAATTACCCGATTTCTTCCTTAAAAAATTGCGTAAAGCCGTAAAAGATAAGGACAAAAACGCCATTATTATCGGGGAAGTATGGGAGGACGCGTCCGATAAGATCGCGTATTCCAAGCGGCGCGAATACCTGCAAGGCTATGAATTAGACAGCGTAATGAATTATCCGCTGAAAGACGCGATTATTCATTACGTAACTACGGAAAATACCTGCGAGCTTTCCCGTACGATTCGGCTTTTACTCGATCATTATCCCAAACAGACGGTCGATTGTCTTATGAATATTTTAGGCACGCACGACACGCCGCGCATTTTAACCGTATTAGGCGGAAAAATCTGCTACAATAAAGACGAAATGGCTTCCGAAAAGGCGTTATTAAGCGTAAAAGAAAAGGAAAGCGCTATTAAAAAGCTGAAAATGGCGGCGCTTTTACAGTTTACCTTACCGGGCGTTCCTTGCGTATATTACGGCGATGAAAACGGTATGGAAGGACATATCGATCCGTTTTGTAGAAAATGTTTTGATTGGGAGCATTTAAATCAAGACTTGATCGGTTATTATCAAAAGCTTGGAGAAGTGCGCGCGCGATTTAAAAATATCTTCAAAAAAGGAACGTTTAAAGAAATTATTTCTAAAAACGGATTGATTTTATATAAGCGCACGGAAAAAAATAAAAGCGTATACGTGTTCGTAAATAATTCAAACGAATCCAAGCTGTTGCAATTTGAAGGAAAATTCAAAGAATATTTATCGGAAAATATTTTTGAAAACCAATTTGAAATAAAACCGTACGAATTCGGAATTTTTTCAAAAATCACTTAAAGGTTGAATTTTTAAATTAAAAACGCTCTTCTTTTTCCTTTTTCTATGCCTATGTTTTCGTAAAAGCTGCATTTTACGAATAGTTTCGAGTGTTTTCTTCTCAAAAAATAAATTTTGGAAGGCAAGAAAACCGCTCATCCCTATCGTGCGGGAATGTCTTTAAAATTAAGGGATTGCGCGTTTTTTGAAAAAATTATTACGGCGAAAATTTTCTTTTTACGTATAAAATAGGGAAATTTTTTGAAAAATCCCCTTTAACTTTTCGGAAAATCCCTCCGTTTTATTGACAGAATATAAAATTTGCTGTACAATAATAGTATGAAAAACGAAAACTACTATACCAAACGTAATATTCAAGACATCGATAAGATTGCAGAACTTTTGGAAGAACTCCCCCCTTTCTGCGAGGATTATTTTTTGGGAATCGAAACGAGAACGAGTTGCCAGACTCGTTTAAAATACGCCTACGATCTGCGTATTTTCTTTGATTTTCTTTGCAAGCGAAAATATAAAACGAAAACCGTCCTCAATTTAACGCTGGAAGATATAGAAGCGATTTCGCATCACGATATCGAATTCTTTTTAAGCTACCTTTCGCACTATCGCTTTAAGGACAAAAGTTTATCCTGTGACGAACGAGCAAAAGCGCGGAAGCTTTCCGCCGTCCGCGCTATGTTCAAGTATTTTTTTAGTAAAGGTATGATTGAAGTCGATAACTCCGCGAAAGTTTCCACGCCGAAGTTGCACGATAAGGAAATCATACGTTTGGACGCGCAAGAAGTATCCGAGCTTATCGATATCACGGAATCTGGACAAGGTCTCTCCCCTCACGCGGCAAGCTATCATTCGAAAACGAAGATCCGCGACACGGCGATCATTACCCTCTTTTTGGGTACGGGGATTCGTATCAGCGAACTGGTGGGGCTTGATAACGACAGTTTTGATTTTTCCGAAAATTCTTTCGTCGTGACCCGTAAAGGCGGCAACAACGCGATTTTATATTTTTCCGACGAGGTAAAATACGCCCTGCAAGAATATATCGTCGAAAAAAACAACGACCCGAAAACGCCGCAAGGCGAAAACGCGTTTTTCTTATCTTTACAGCATAAACGCATCAACGTTCGCTCGGTCGAGCTACTCGTTAAAAAATACAGCAAGATCGTATCCCCTCTCAAAAAAATAACGCCGCACAAGCTCAGAAGTACTTACGGTACGCGGCTATATAACGAAACGGGCGATATTTATATCGTTGCCGACGTACTTGGACATCGAGACGTAAATACGACGAAAAAACACTATGCCGCAATCACCGAAGACAACCGCAGAAAGGTTGCAAACG
>JAFURH010000085.1 GCA_017471945.1 Clostridia bacterium
CGAGAATATGATGACGGCGGTAAGAAAGCTGGAAAGCGATCTTTCGGATATGGCCAAGGACGAGCTTGAAGCGGCAAAGCGCACGGCGTACGTAGTCGTGCCCGATATGGACAAGGTGCGGAAATACGCCGACGAAGCGGAAAAGCTTTGCGCGAAAGAATACTGGCCCTTCCCCACCTACTACGATCTTTTATTCAGCGTGAAATAAAAAGCAAAACGAAAAAACTACCGAGGCGGTATGCTTCGGTAGTTCTTTTTTGAAAATTTCGATTATTCGGTCGCCGCGACCTCTTCGGCGCGGGCGTTTTGTCTGCGGATCTCTTTGGCGAGCGAAGCCGCGATACGCACTTCGTCGTCCGCCGATTCGGGCAAGTCCTCTCCTGCCGCGTCCAGCTTTTCCTGTTTCTTATAGTCCGAACACAAATAACGTTTGGTCTTATACCCGACGAGCAGGGTCATAAACGCGCTTACCGTGCCCTGCGTGGCGCTGTCCACGATCGTGTCGAGGAACGGGATCTTTTTCGCCACGCCCGAAAAGAATTTTCCGAACACGTTAAACCAGTTCACGTTCTGCATACCGTAGGCGAGTAGCGCGCTCCGAAGGACGGTAAAATAAATGCGGAAAAGCTTTGAAAAGCTCGGACGGTAGCCGTAGATCGCCACGATCTTTTTCACGAGGGACAAATTGACGAGAAGTACGGAAAGGGCGTCGATCTTGTCGTTTTGCGAAATGGAAGTGGTGAGGAACACCTTCCCCGCGCTTTTCCAGATCAGCTTGTTTGCAAACGGTCCGACTTCGGAGGCGTACGCTTCTTTGAGCGCGGCTTTAAGTTCCTCTTTCTCTCCTTTCAGCCCTTCGGAGAGCTTATCGCACTTTTCTTGCGTTAAATAGCGGAAACGCATATTTTTCGGGTCGGTATTATACTCGACGAGCGCGCCCGCAACCGAGCGCAACGCGCGGTAATTTTTACGCCGCGCGGCGTTGAAAGTATCCGCCGTGACGTCGGTGATAAAAAAGCGCGCGCCTATGACCTTGACCGTCGGGCGAAGGATAAATAAAAACACGAGCAAAGCGGCAACGGCGCACGCCGCGTAGCCGAACCATTGATTGACCTGAAAACAAAGTGCGAGGAGATCGGCAAGCGCGCCGACGATCAAAAGCACGACGACCGCAACCACCGCGAGGATCGCGAAAAAATAACGTTTCTCGTTTTTCTGTTTGAGCGCCGACGAGATGGAATCGGAAAAGGCGACTTCGTCGTATTTGTCGTCCGCAGGCGCGGGCAGAGCTTTGGTCTTTTTCATACGGTTTCCTCTTTCGTAAAAAATAGTAATTTTATTGTAGCATACTCCACAAAAAAATGCAAGTCCTTTGTGAAAATATCCTTTTCGGGAAAATTTTCCGAAGTTTTTACCCCCGATTCAGTTTGATTTTCCGACGATTTCGTGTATAATCATAGTAGAAATAAATTTTTTCACGGGGGAAGTATGCTCGACTACACCAAAACGGCGTTAAAACAGGCGATCGACGATTTTAAAAAAGCGTTTTTCGTATTAAAGGTCGCAACCCAGATCGTTTATATCGCGTATCTTATCTACGCGCTTATTTCAATGAGCGGACTTTGGGTCGTCAACGGGATCTTACTCGCGCTGTCGCTCGGGTATTTTTTCTTTTTCCTGTTCGCGACGGCTTGGGGCAGATCCCCCGACGGCAAGAAAATGACCAAACGCGTGACCGCTTTTTACGTTTGGAGCAAACGTCTGGTGCAGCTTTTCAACCTCGGCGTAGCGATCTACGGGCTGTGCTATACGGCGACGAACGTAAACGTGTTCGCCGTACTTATGTCGGCTTTGATGATCGTGGGCTGGGTGTTGAACCTCGTATTCGAGATCGTGCAAAAATTCGTAGGCGCGAAGATCGGGCTCGTGATCGCGGGGCTGGAAGCGGACATCGAAAACGTCACCAAGCCCGTGCGCACGGTCGGGAATTTCTTTAAGAAAATGACGGGCAAGGAAATCGAGCCCGAAAAGGAAAAATCCAAGGCGCGAGTATACCTCGAAAAA
>JAFURH010000002.1 GCA_017471945.1 Clostridia bacterium
AAGCTTGGTGCGAAGCATATCTTGGCTCAACCCCAACGCAAGGCAGTATCGAATAATTATCCCCGAGGGTGAAACGACGGACGGCGAGATCTATTTCGCCGCCCAAGAGTTTCAGCTCCTGTTCGCGGAAGCGACGGGGGAAACGATAGAGATCGTCACGGACGCGGAGATTACCTCCGCGTCGGACGGTAAATTTATCAGTTTAGGCGGTACTGCTCTTTTTGAAGCGACGGGGCTTTCCACCTCGGCGTATAATCTCGGCGAAAACGGGTTCTGGCTCAAAACGGTGGACGACGATCTGTATATCGTAGCGGACGAGGCGTACGGCGTTTTGTTCGGCGTATACGGTTATCTGGAACGGGCGTTTAACTTCGACTGTTTCACGGCGGATTGCTATACGATCGACGAGGAGAATCATTTTTATCTTGCGGAGTTAGACGAAGCGGATATCCCTTCGATCGCGATCAGAAACTGCGGAAATCGGTTTATTTTATCCGATAAAACGACTTTGCGCAGAATGAGATACACGGGGCGCGATTCTTCGACCTTCGTCGGCTCGGCGAGCGCGCACACGGCGATCTCCTATTATCTGCCCGTGGAAACTTACGGAGCGCACACGGCTTGGTATTCTTCCGACCAAACGCAGCTTTGCTACGCGGCGAACGGCAACCAAACGGAATACGAGGCGATGCTTTCGGCGGTGCTTTCGCAAATGAAAGCGGACGCGAGGGCGAATACGAAGGGCAATATCTTCGTGTTCTCGTCGGAGGATCATATGACTTGGTGCTCCTGTTCGACTTGTACGGCGGCGCTTTCCGCCTACGGTTCGAACGCAGGCGTGCAAATTAAGTTTTTAAACGACTTGGCGGCGGGCTTGCGCGAATGGATGGCGACGGATGAAGGAACGCCGTACGCGCGGGATTTCAAAATTATGTTCCTCGCATATAATAAGGTGCTCGAAGCGCCTCAAAATATCGAGTTCGACGAGAATTTAATGGTGGCGTTCGCGCCCATTCAGATGGATTATCAGCACGCGCTCACCGACGAGAAGAACGAGAAATATTATAACGCGCTTTTAGGTTGGCGGGAAGTCTGTCCGTCGATCGGGTTCTATACCTATCAAAGCAACTATAATTATATGCTCGCGCCCTTCGATTCGTTTGATATGATGGCGGACTTTTATAAGGAAGCCGCTCTTTCCGACGGGTATTGGATGTTCGATCTCGGGCATCGTGATACCAACGATACGGCTACGGGCTGGCAAGTACTGAAAGGGTATTTGTCCTCCAAGCTCGGTTGGTATGCGGGCGAGGATTTGACAGACGCGGAACACGCGGCGTATATCGAAAAGCTGACCGACGATTTCTTTGCGAATTATTTCGGGGAAGCGGCGGAATCTATGCGGGCGTTCTACGACAGCTATCGCCTTGCGGCGGCGACGGCGGCGGACGTTTTGTATAGCGAATGGGATCATTCGAGCTACGGCGTACAATCCGTTTACCGTAATCCGATCTGGAACGACAGAGAGGATAACGACTGTTACGGCAATAAGTATTTCGAAAAGGAAACGCTTGATAGTTGGCTTTCGAATATCAACGCGGCAATTGCCTCTATTTCGGCTTTAAAAACGACGGACGAGGAAAGATATAACGAACTCTACGATCGCATTATTTTGGAGCGAATTTCGGTGTATTATATGATGGCGGAGTTATATCCGACGGAGTATACGAATATCGACGAGATCAAAGCGGCGGTCAAGACGGATTGCGCGGCGTTCGGGATCGAGATCTGGTCGAAAGGTTCTTTGGGAACGAAATACGTTGCCGATCTTTGGACGGAATAAAAAAACACCCCGTACGGGGTGTTTTTTTTGACGTGATAGTTTTCCTTAAAAGAACGTAATATCGCTCCACATCAGGTTTGCGCGCGTGTTCGCGTCACGGTCGAAATATTGCATCGCCACGCAACGGGCAAGCGTTTCTTCGGTCGGGTATTGCGCGAAAAGCTGACGGTACGCCTGTTCGGCGGGCGCGGTAAGCGCGTAGCCTTCGCCGAAATAATAGGAAAGATCGTATTCGATAATATCCGTTTCGTCCTCGTTCGCTTCGTAGCAATCCAAAACGTAGTCCTCGAACACCGTTTCGCCCGCAATACAGCTCGTATAGCCGATATAATTCATATTCCGTACGGCGTTTTCGGGCATCGAGAGGAAGTTGATAAACGCCGTTGCCGCTTCCACGTTCTCGCAGTCCTTGGGGATCACCCAACCGTCGAACCAAAGGTTGGATACCGTATCGGGGATCGCGTAGTTGAGCTTGACGGGATTTTCGACTTCTTCTTCCTCGTAAAATCCTTCTGCGACGTCCATAATATACACCGCGTCGCCGCTCCATTGATAATTGACGGTGATCTTTCCCGCGATCATATCGTTTTTGCCCTCGTCGGTCTCGAAGCCGTAGAGGTTGTCCGTAATGGATTTGAGTACCTTTTTCACGCCGCTCATCGTCTTTTCGTCGGTGTCGTTCATAAGCCGCGAAAGCTCGGTCTGATATTCGGCGAAGGAAAGCGTACCGCCCGTATATTGCGATTTCAGGGCTTTTAATTGTTCTTCGTAATACATCGCAAGCCCCACGAAATACGTGTCGCGGATATTGTTTTTCGCGGTCGTTTTCTTTTTATACGCGGGGTTGGTGAATACGTTCCAGCTCGTCATATCCGCTTCGTTTACAAGCTCGGGATTATACACGAACCCCGTCGTGCCCCACATATAGCCCGCGGCGTACTCGCTCCAAGGGTCGTCCTTAATATAATTGTTTTCGAATACGCTCGAAATATAGGGGGAAACGTATTTTGCATAATAATTGTCGGGATTGTCCGTATCGTAGAAGGATTCGGGCAATTTTTGCAGTCTGCCTTCCGCGGCGAGCTTCATAATCATATACTCGGAAGGGCAAATGAGGTCGAAATGATCGCCCATTTTGATCATATTGTAAAGGGTTTCGTTGTCGTCCGCGATACAGTATTCCACGCGGATCTCCTTGCCCGTTTTTTTCTTATACCATTTTTCGAATTCTTCGTAAAGGGGCTTCGTGCCTTCTTCGTCGTCGCCCATATCGATATACTCTGCCCAGTTCGCGACCTTCAAAACGGGGCGGTCGTCTTTCGTTGCTACGATCGTGATCGTACCCGTCGCCGCAATCGCCGCCACGAGAGCGCAAATAAGAGGTTTTTTCATTGTTTTTTACCTCCTTTTCTATGTGCGCGGATATTCATTACCACGACCGCCACGACGATAATAAAGAAGATCACCGCCGTAAACGCCCAGTAAGAGGACTTGATCGTGTTGACCGTGCCGCCCTTGGCAAGGCTGTAAATATGCGTGCTGATCGTCTGGAAGGTGTTGGGCTTGGTATACGCCGCGATAACGTAATCGTCGAGGGAAAGGGTGACGGCGAGCAGGAAACCCGAAACGATACCGGGCATAATCTGCGGAATGATCACCGAAAAGAGGGCTTTCGCCGGCGACGCGCCAAGATCGAGCGCCGCTTCGTATAAATTATTGTCCATCTGTTTAAGCTTGGGGATAACGGATAACACTACGAAAGGTGTGCACAGGACCATTTGTCCCACGACGAGGGGGATATACGTGGCTTTCGGGATATTCAGTGCCACCACGAGGAAAGCAAACGAGATCGCCGTAACCACTTCCGCGTTGATGACGGGGATTTGATTTAAGCCGTTCAAAGCCGACGAAACCCGTTTTTTCGAATAGAAGATCCCGATCGCGCCGACCGTGCCGAGAACGGTCGAAAGGGTCGCCACGATCACCGCAAGAAGCAGGGTCTGCAACACGATGGGCAAAGGCTGGTTGTCCATATCGAAGAAATATTTCCAATGATCGAAGCTGAACCCTTCCCAGCTCGTAATCAGCTCGGATTTATTGAAGCTGTAAACGGTGAGGAGCAGAATAGGCGCGTAAATAAAGAGGATGACGAGCCCGATAAACAACCATTTTAACGAAGTTTTGATCTTTACCATAACGAAGTACCCCTCCTTCCCGCGTCTTCCTGCGCGTTGAAACCGCCCGTCGCCCAAGTCATAAAGAACATCAGCGTAAGCAATAACAGCGCGGTCACCGAACCCATATTCCAAAGATCGTTTTTAAAACATTCGTCGATAAACGACCCGATAATTTTTGTGTGGTTAAAGGTCATATAATTAGATACCACGTAGTTGGTCATCGACGGCAAAAACACCATTGAAACGCCGCTCATAATCCCCGCTTTCGAGAGGGGAAGGGTGACTTTTAAAAACGTCTTTGCGCCGCCTGCGCCAAGATCTCGCGCGGCTTCCAAATAGCTCTTGTCGATCTTAATGATCGTCGTGTAGATAGGCAGGATCATAAACGGCAAAAAGTCGTAGACCATACCCAGTATCGTGTTGAACAAGTTCCAGCCGTTGGATTTGTTGTAAATGCCGATCCAGTCGAGAAGCTCTTTCAAGGCGTTCACGCGGAGCACGAAATTTACCCACATCGGCACGATAAAAAGGAGCAATAAGCCCGATTTATTTTTTAATTTGCAAGTCGCGATAATATACGCCACGGGATAGGCGATCAAAAGGCAGATAAGCGTGCTCATAAACGAGATGAACAAGCTTTGCATAATGGTTTTGAACTGCGCGGATTCGAAAAAGGAATCGCTTCCCGAGCCGCTGAAAAACATCGCGATATTGTCGAAGGTGAAGGACCCGTCCGCGTCCGTGAACGCGTAGTATACGATAATCAGCAAGGGGACTACGACGAAGATCGCGAGAAAGAGCGCGTAGGGGATCGCAAGCAGTTTTCTGGAAAAACGGGGGCGGAGTTTCGTCATACTTTCTTGCCCTCCGCAACTTTGAGCGTAAGCTTGATCTTGTCTTTGGGAATGATCAAACTCACGCGGTCGTTTTCGTTCCAAAGATCCTCGCACGCAAGCACGTAATCTTCTTCGTTTTCCGTGCGCACGATATAGCGGTAGTATTCGCTCTTATAAATCAAAGAAATAATATTGCCTTGCGCGCCGCCTTCGTCCTCGTTGTCGCTCATCGTGATATCGTGCAAGCCGACTTCCACGTTGACTTCCGTATCGGTGAGGTCGAGCTTTTCGCCTTTCGCGGTGATCAGATAGCCTTCTTCGTCGAGGTGACTGCCGGGGTAGAGCTGGGTCACGTCGCATTCGAACTCGCCGTCGCCGAATTCGACGGTGTTGCGCTTGGTGATCACGCCCGAGAACTTGTTCACGCGGAATTTCTTTTTCATAACGTGGATGCCGTTCGGCTTGATCACGAGCCCGACCGTATCGCCTACCTCGGGCGCGGAAGTGCTCTGGATCTCGATTTCGTATCTTCCGCATTGTACGAGAATCTGATAGTGTATCCCTTTGAAAATGACCGAAGTGACCTTGCCTTTGAGCTGACCCGCGTCGGCGGCTTTGATCTTCACGTCCTCGGGACGCACGACGACGTCTACGGGCTCGTTTTGCTCGAAGTCTTTGTCAACGCATTCGAACGCCTTGCCGCAGAAACGTACTTCGTAGTCTTTCGCCATAACGCCCGAGAAAATGTTGCTTTCTCCGATAAAGTCGGCGACGAAGGTATTTTTCGGCTCGTTGTAGATCTCTTCGGGCGTGCCGATCTGCTGGATCGAACCGTCCGACATAACCACGATCGTGTCCGACATCGTAAGCGCCTCTTCCTGATCGTGCGTTACGTAAATAAAGGTAATCCCGAGTCGTTTGTGCATCGCTTTGAGTTCGAGCTGCATTTCCTTGCGCATCTTCAAATCGAGCGCGCCGAGAGGCTCGTCCAAAAGCAAAATTTCGGGTTCGTTTACGATCGCGCGCGCGATCGCGATACGCTGTTGTTGACCGCCCGAAAGAGTGGAAACGCTACGTTTTTCAAAGCCTGTAAGGTCCACGATTTCAAGCGCGTTTTTCACTTTTTCCGCGATCACGGAGTCGGGGAGTCTTTCCAGCTTGTTTTTTACGCGACCTTTTTTGTCGGTATACGTCTTTTCCACGCGTTGAAGCTTTAACCCGAACGCCACGTTTTCAAACACGTTGAGGTGGGGGAAAAGGGCGTATTTTTGGAATACGGTATTTACGGGGCGCTTATTTGGAGGCAGGTTGCTGATATCCTTGCCGTTTAATAAAATTTGCCCGCTCGTCGGCATTTCAAAGCCCGCGATCATACGAAGGGTGGTCGTTTTTCCGCAACCCGACGGACCTAAAAAGGTAACGAATTCACCCTTGTGCACGTATAAATTCATATTTTCCACGACGGACACGCCGTCGAATTCCTTGCAAACGTCGATCAGTTCTATAATTTTCGATTGGTTTTTATCCATAGTAAGTAACTCTCCGATTAAAAGTTAGGCGGCGTGGAGATCCAAAGAAACCTCGCTTTCCCTTTGCCTTTATTTACGATTCCGTGCGGCTTTCCCGCCGAATAATAAAACGCTTCGCCTTTTTTACATAGATGATGCTTGTTTCCCAAAACCACGGCGATCCTGCCTTCCAGAACGAATCCGAATTCCTCGCCCTCGTGCGGTACGTCCACCGCCGTACATACGCCCTCGCATAGCTCTACGAGCACGGGTTCGAGCATATTTTTCTGCGCGTTGGGGATCAACCAGTTCCAAAGCACGCCGTCCGTGTCCTTTTCGATAAACTCGTCTTTGGAAAACACGACCTTTTCTTCCTCGTCCTCGTGAAAGAAGGTGGAAAGATCGCTGCCGAGCGCCGACAAAATATCGGTGAGCGTGGCGATAGAGGGGCTGTTTAGATTGTTTTCAAGCTGCGATATGTAGCCTTTCGTCAGCTCGCACCTGTCGGCGAGCTCGCCTTGCGTCAAGCCTTTCTGGTTGCGCATTCGTTTGATTTTTTTGCCGATATCCATCTTTTTCCTACGCTCCGACTTTTTTCTCCGCTTGAGTTTGTTAAAAATAAACTAAAAGTTTAGTAAAAATAAACCCAGCGAAACTTATTATATTGTAAATATAATCGTTTGTCAATCGTTTGAAAGGCTTTTTACGTATATTTTACGCAGTTGCGTAAAAAAAATAAAAAATTATCCTAAAAAGAGGAAAGAGGGGAAAATTTAAAAACACGAAAAAAGGGGTCTACCGATCGGCAGACCCTCATATTTATAATATTGCGAATATTATAGCTTAGTTTAAAGCGCTGAGTTTCTTGGCAAGCTTAGCTTTTCTGTTGTTCGCGTTGTTCTTGTGGATAACGCCCTTCGTCACAGCTCCGTCGATAGCGGAAACGGTTTCGGGGAAAAGCTTGGTCGCTTCTTCCTTGTTTCCTGCGTTCACTGCTTCCAAGAACTTCTTGATCTGGGTTTTAAGCGCGGACTTCACAGCTTTGTTTTGCATCGTTTTCTTTTCGATAACCAAAACTCTTTTCTTTGCGGATTTAATATTAGGCATAATGTTCTCCTTGTTTTACCATTTTTTCTTGTTTCGTTATTGCGTAGATTATTTTAACATAAATTTTTTTGAATGTAAACTGTTTTTCGGTGAAAAAATGCGAAAAACCGTAAAATTTTAAAAAATTTTCCATTCGGAGGCAGAAAATGAACCTTCCCAAAGGCGGAATCGCTTTTTTCGACAGCGGCGTGGGCGGTCTCACCGTTCTTTCTTCTTGTCAAAAATACTTTTCGGGCGGAGTCTTTTATTATTACGGCGACAACGCGCGCGCGCCTTACGGCAATCGTCCCGACTCGGAGATACTCGCGTATTTGCGCGAGGCGTTCGACTTGTTTGCCCACCTTAAAGTCAAAGCCGCGGTAATTGCTTGCAACACGGCGACGGCGGTGGCAGCGGAAAAACTCAGAACCGAATATCCCTTTCCCATCGTCGGCGCAGAACCCTCCGTGTTTCCCGCGGCGAAAGGGGGAGGGGAGGTCTTTATCCTCTCCACGAAAGCGACCTATCAAAGCGAGCGTTATAAATCGTTATGCGCGCGCGTGCGAGCGCGATATCCCGAAGTAAGGCTACGCTCCTACGCTTGCGAAAAGTTGGCTGGCGAGATCGAAAAAACGCTGCCCGATCTCGATTTTCCGCTCTCCGAATTTCTCCCTGTGGGAAATCCTTCCGCGGTCGTGCTCGGTTGTACCCATTATATCTTTTTGAAAAAGAAGATAGAGGAATTTTACGGCTGTCCTTGCTACGACGGGAACGACGGGATCGCAAAACGGCTCGTATCCGTCGTGGAAAATAGGGACGGGCGACCAACGCAACCACCCGCGCCCACGTATCCCCCAAAAAAGCGTTTCTTTCGCGCCACGCGCACGAAAAAATTTCGTTTAAAGTGCATTTTTGTGGATAACGCCCGTTTTTTTCGTCTGTTTTTCCTCGGTAGCGGCAAGAAGAAAAATGTAAAAATATACGAACAAATGTTCATTTCTATAAAAAAGTGAAGAAAAAATTTGGATTTTGGGTCAAAAATCCCAAAATTTTTAAAAATTTTACCAAAATTTCCTTGACAAGGGTCAAAAGTGGTTGTATAATAGAAACAAGCTCACAAAAAAGGCTCGTAGTATCCTATGGATACGGCAGACCGTATTTTTGAAATTCGAAAAAGGAGGGAAACGGAAATGGCGGCGCTTTTTTGCGGAATGTTCGAACATCAATTAGACGATAAGAACCGTTTGCGTATCCCTGCGAAGTTCAAAAAGGGGCTGACGGGTGAGCACGGCGAAAAGTCGTATAGTTTTGCCCGCGGGCTGAACGGTTGCGTTTACGTATTCCCCGAAGAGGTGCTCGAAGAAACGATCGAAGAGCTTTCCAACGAAAAGATGGGGGAAGCGTCGAAAGCTTCGCTTCTGTTTTTAGGAAGTATCTACACGGCGGAAGAGGACGCACAAGGGCGCGTGACGTTGCCTTCGAGGCTTCGCGAGATGGCGGGCATCAAAAAGGATATTATCACCATCGGGCGCGGCAAACGCCTTGAAATCTGGTCGGCGGAAAAATACAACGCGTATCTTTCGGACACCGACTACGACGAAGAATTCAAAAAATTGGGGATTTAAAGAATGTTGGAGTTTTCGCATAAACCGGTTATGCTGGAAGAGTGTATGGACGGCTTGTCGTTAAAAGACGGCGGGGTCTACTTCGACGGCACGGTCGGCGGAGGCGGACATTCCTTCGAGATACTAAACCGAACGAAAAACAGCCGATTGATCGCGACCGATCTCGACGACGAGGCGATCGCGGCGGCGACGGCGCGGCTCAACCCCTTTGCAGGGCGTTTCACCATTTATAAATCCAATTATAAAGACTACGAAAGGGTATTCGCGGAAGCGGGTATCGACAAGATCGACGGCGCGCTTTTGGATTTCGGCATTTCTTCGCATCAGATCGACGACGAGGAACGCGGATTTTCCTACCGCAAAGAAAACGCGCCCTTGGATATGAGAATGGACAGAAGCTCTCCCTTAACGGCGGAGATCATTCTCAACACCTATCCCGAAGAAAAGATCGCCAAGATCTTAAAGACCTACGGCGAAGAAACCTTTGCAAAGCAGATCGCTCGTAACGTCGTGAAGGCGCGGGCGGAAAAAACCTTGCGCACCTCGGGGGACTTTGCGGAAATCGTTCAAAAGAGTATCCCCGCTAAATTCCGTTACGGCGCGCCTTGCGAAAGAAAGAGCTTTCAGGCGCTTCGCATCGAGGTAAACGGCGAGCTGGACGGCTTATACGAACTCGTCGTATCCTTAACCAAAAGATTGAAAAAAGGGGGGCGGATCGCGATTTTGACCTTCCAGTCCTTAGAGGATCGGATCGTCAAAGAAGCGTTCAAGGAAATGCAGTCGCCCTGCACTTGTCCTTCGAGCTTTCCCGTCTGCGTATGCGGCAAGAAAGCGGAAATCGAAATTATCACGCGTAAGCCGATCACGGCAAGCGAACGAGAATTAAAAGAAAATTCGCGCAGTAAATGCGCTAAACTCAGGGTCGCCGAGAAGCTTTAACGGCGAAAAGATAAGTGGGAAACAAAGAGAAAAACGAAAAGGAGCAAAACAGATGAACACGGTGTTGGATAAAACCGCAGTAAATACTGCCGTTCGCGACGACGCGGCGGCTTTACATAACGCACAAATCAGAGAACGTTACGAAAGATTGCAAAATATCGAAGCCGATCAGTTTGCTCAGTTCGAACAAGAAAGCAACGCACCCGTTCGCGCTTCCGTTCTCGCGCCCGAAAGACCCGCTCCGCGCACGAGCGAGCAATCGCCGAGCGTAACGGAATATACGAGAAACGAAGCGGACTACGCGTTATTCGCGCCCGAAACGCTCGACAGAGCGATCGGAAGCGCCGCGCCCGTCGCGCCGCCCGTGCAAGCCCCCGTGCAGGAAATGCCCGTCGCAGTGGTAACGCCTACGGCGGAGGTCGAAGCGGTAGCGCAATACAGCCTGAGCGCGTTTGCGAAAAAAGTGCTTGCGGCGTTTGCGTGCGTAGTGGTCGCGCTGTTGACGATCATCGCCGTCAATTCGCATATTATCAGCGAAAAACGGATCAGGGTCGAAAAGTTGGAAAAGCAACGCCAACAGCTTGAAGAGAAAAACGAAGAGCTCCAAAAGAGGATCGAAGAAGCTACGTCCGAAGAAACCATTCGCGCGTTTGCCGAAGCGAACGGAATGATTCAGATCGGCTAAAATCTAAAAGGAGTCAAGCTTTATCAAACGTTCAAAAAGAGAATATTCCATATCGGTTTTACGAAAGAGGTTATTTGCCATAGTCTTGGCGATAACCTTTCTTTTTTGTCTTTTAACGGCGCGGTTTTTCTACGTGCAGGTGATCTGGCAGGAAGAACTCGTCTGTCGCGCCCTCGATCAATGGACTCGCGAAATCCCCATCGTCGCAAAACGCGGCTCGATCACCGACCGCAACGGCGTAGTGCTTGCCGAAAACGACAGCTACTATACCGTTTTTGCACGTTCCAATGCCGTGAAAGACACTGCGGCCACTTCGACCGCGTTAGCGGAAGCGCTCGGGCTGGACGCGACGAAGATCTACGAAAAACTCACGAGCAAAAAAGCTTCGGAAATCACCGTGGCGAAAAAGATAGACAAAACGGCGATCCAAAAACTCGTGGAAACCTCTTTGGACGGCGTGTATTATTCGCGGGATAATTCGCGGGTATATCCCAAAGGGGATTCTCTTTGTCAGGTCCTCGGTTTCACCTCGATTGACAACACGGGTACGACGGGCGTGGAAAAATACTACGATACCTATTTAAAAGGCAAGAACGGCGAGCTGCTCTACGAAACCGACCTCGTCGGGATTGATTTGAAAGGCGCGGTAGCGGCGTATCGCGAGGCGGAGGACGGCTATAATTTGCGTCTTACGATCGACTACGGAATACAGGCGATCGCGGAAAGCGCGCTCTATAAGGTAAGTGAAACGTATTCCCCGACTTCGGCGGAGTGTATCGTGCTCGATCCCGATACCTTTGAGATCCTCGCGATGGCGAATTATCCGTCGTACGATTTAAACGATATCCCGCGCGACGATATTTCCGCGCTCAACGCGCTTTCGCGCAATAAGATCGTATGCGATATTTACGAGCCAGGCTCCACCTTTAAGGTGATCACGGCGGCGGCGAATTTGGAAGAAGCGAAAAAGGGGAATCCGCGCGCTTATCCCGATAACTACGTTTTTTCCAGCTCCCGCACCCGTTCGGTGGACGGTACGACGGTCAAGTGTTGGAGTAATCACGCGAACGGAAAGCACGTCAATCAACGGCTTGCCGAAGCGCTCAACAACAGTTGTAACCCGTGCTTTACGGATATCGCGTTATCGCTCGGTACGGAAACCTTTTACGATTACCTTTCGGCGTTCGGCTTCGGTTCGTCCACGGGGCTTGATTTCAGCGGCGAGGCTTCGGGACTTTTGCTGCGCGAGAGCGCGGTAAGAAATTGCGACCTCGCGCGTATCGGCTTCGGTCAGACGATCGCCGTTTCGGGTATACAGCTTGCCTGCGCCACGGCGGCGGCAGTCAACGGCGGCTATTACTACACGCCTCACCTCGTCAAAGAAATTTACGCAGACGACGGTTATACTCTCAAAACGATCGGCGCGACCTTAAAAAATCGCACGATCAGCGAGGAATCCTCGAAGAAACTCGCGGCGATGCTCGAAGGGGTCGTGCGCGACGGCAGCGGTAAAAAGGCGTATATAGAAGGCTATCGCATCGGCGGCAAAACAGGTGTTTTTGGTCTTACTTGTGTAATAATAGCAATGAAAAAACGGGGTATAATTGCATAAAAACCATCAAAAAATGCTCAAAATCGTAAAATTACAAAAAAAATCAAGCAAAAAAAGCCCAAAAAGGTAGGAGGGCACAAAAATAGACAAATGGCAATAAATGCCTAAAAAATAGTATTTATCAAAGAACACAAGATCGTGTTCTTTTTTTTGTTTCTAAGGAGGTCTGTATGAGTTGTTTAATGAAATTTAAGTGGGTAAAGTTACCGAGAGAAATAATTCCCCAAAAGAAGGGAATTATGGGTTATTGGATGAAGCTTGCATCACGTGTTGCTTTTAGAAAAGG
>JAFURH010000086.1 GCA_017471945.1 Clostridia bacterium
ATCTTCTGCGGGCGGTTCTTCGTCGAACTCGCGTTTGGGCCGACGGTATTCGGGCGGTTCTTCGTCGCGGTTCTGCTCGTCCACGTCCACGAACTTCGTACATTCGCCGATAAATTTGAGCTGAACGCGCCCCTGCTCCCCGCCTCTGTGCTTTGCAAGGATAAGCTCCGCCGCGCCTTTTACGATCTTGCCCGAATCGATTTCTTCTTTCGTCGCGATCGCTTCGGGACGGTTGATAAACATAACGATATCCGCGTCCTGCTCGATCGCGCCCGATTCACGAAGGTCGGAAAGCTGCGGTTCTTTGGACTGAATACGGCGAAGCTGGGAAAGCGCGATCACGGGTACGCTGAGTTCTTTTGCGATAATCTTTAAATCGCGAGTGATCGAAGCGATTTCCTGTTGTCTGTTCTCGCTTCCCGCCATATTCGAATCCCCGCTCGACATAAGCTGTATATAGTCGATCATTATAAGGTCTACCCCGCCCGTCTTGGTCTTTAACCGCCTACATTCGGATAAAATTTCCGCGGGCGTGATACGCGAGGAATCGTTGATATAAATGTTGCTGTTTTTCAGCTTGTCCGAAACGAGCATCAGCTTTTTCCATTCGCTCGCCGTAAGCTCGCCCGAAAGCGCCCTGCTCATACTCACGTTCGCGTAGGCGCAGATAAGTCTTTGCACGATCTCGTTTCTCGGCATTTCGAGGGAAAACACGGCGCAAGTCTTCCCCGCACGCAAGGAAGCGTTTTCCACGAGGTTCATCGCAAGCGAAGTTTTTCCCATACCCGGACGGGCGGCAAGGACGATCAACGCGCCCGGTTGTAAGCCGTGCGTCATTTTATCCAACCGCTTATAGCCCGTCGGGATCCCCTTGAAGGAATCGGGGTCGGATTGAAGCTGTTCGAATTTATGAAGCACTTCGCCGATGACGTCGCCTTCGCTCATTGCAAGGAGGGAGGAACGGTCGGCTTGGCGGGAAATATCGTAGATGGACTTTTCCGCAAACGCGACGGAGGACTGCGCGTCCACGCTCTTCATAGATTCTTCGATAATTTTCCTCGACGCGCGGATAAGCTTCCGATTCGTGCTGTCCCGCTTTACGATCTCGAAATAGGTCTTATAATTCGCCGCCGAAGGAGTGATCTCGGCAAGCTCGGTCAAATACGCGATCCCGCCCGCTTGGGATAAATTCCCCTCGCTGTCGAGCTGATCGGACACCGTTACGAGATCGATAGGCTTACGGGCGTTGAACGCCGCTTGCATCGCGCGCAAGATATATTTATGCGACTCTTGATAAAAGTCCTCGTCGGACAGTCTGTCCACGAGCTCGGAAACGATATCGTTATCCATCAAAAAACAGCCGAGCAGCGCCATTTCCGCGTCGCGGTTGAACGGCATCGTGTTGATTTCAGCCATAGTTTTTCCTCCGTAAGTTCAATTAAACGAGTTTTTCAAACTCCGTAAGCGTTTCTTCAAATTCCTTCATCGCCGCTTCGAAAGGCGCTTTCGTCGTCAAGTCCACGCCCGCCTTTTTCAAAATAGACACGGGATCGGTCGAACCGCCGCTACTTAAAAATTCAAAATAGCCCTGCACCGCGCTTTCACCTTCCGTCAAAATCTTTTTGACGATCGAGATAGCGGAGATGATGCCCGTCGCGTATTTATACACGTAGAACGAAGTGTAGAAATGGGGAATTCTCGCCCATTCGTAAGAAATTTCCTTGTCGTGCACGATCCCTTCGCCGTAGTACTCTTGATTGAGCTTATAATAGCCGTCGCAAAGTATCTCTTTAGTGAGCGGTTCGCCCGCTTCTACCTTCGCGTGCATAATCTGTTCGAATTCCGCAAACTGCGTCTGGCGGAACAGCGTGGCGCGAATGGTATCCATATAATAGGACAATAAATATTTTTTGAGGTTCTTATCTTCCGTGGAAGCACAAAGATATTTCAACAGCAACACCTCGTTGACGGTGCTCGCGATCTCCGCAAGGAAGATCTTATACGAACTCTTATTATACGGCTGCGCCGAATTCGACATATAGGTATGCAACGCGTGTCCCATCTCGTGCGCGACCGTAAACAATTGATTGGTCGTCGGCTGATAATTGAGCAATACGTAGGGATGCACGCCGTAAACGCCCGTCGAATAAGCGCCGCTGCGCTTGCCTTCGTTTTCACATACGTCGATCCAGCGTTCGTTCTTTCCGCGCATAAGAAGTTCTTGATAGTCTTTCCCAAGCGGCGCTAAGCCTTTCACGACGAGGTCGTAACCTTCGTCGAAGGGAAGCTTGATCTCCGCGCCTTCCACGAGAGGCGCGTAAATATCGTACATATGCTGTTCGTCGTATCCCAAAACGGTCTTGCGCAGGGAAATATAACGGTGCATCACGGGAAGCGCTTCGTGTACGGCTTGAATAAGGTTTTCATAGACGACGGGACTGACGTCCTCGCCGTAAAGTGCCATCGAAAGACAGCTCTCGTGTTTTCTCGCCGTTTTGTAGAACACGTCCTTTTTTACGTTGCCGTAATAAGTCTGCGTGATCGCGTCGATAAGGTTGATATACGCTTGATAATAGCCCTTAAACCATTCTTCGCGTTCCTTGCGGTTTTCCGAATGTAAGACCACGCCGTAAAGCCCGTGCGTCATCTGCGTTTCCTCGCCGTTGAAGCTCGCTTTGCCGAGGTTCAAGTTGGCGTTGTCGAGCATCATAAACACGGAGCGGAAGCCGTCCATCGCTTCCGAGCCGAGCGCGAGCAGCTTTTCCTCGTTTTCCGAAAGCACGTGCGCTTTCCCCGCCGCGATGCGGCGAAGCTGATAATCGTACTCCGAAAGCTCGGGATCGGCGATATACGCGTTCAACACGCTTTCGGGCAAAGCCGTAAGCTCGGGTTCAACGAACGCCGTCGCCGCCGAAACTTTGGAATACAGCATAAGGATTTTGGACCCATACGCATTGTATTTGGAAACTCGCACATCCACGTCGTTATTCATATGCGCGTATAAATGCAGTTTCTCCGCGCGTTGGGAAAACTCGTCCACGAACGCGTTGAACGCCAAAAAGCTTTCTTTTTCGCCGAGTTTTCCTTGATATTTTGAAAAATCCGCATTGGCGTATTTTGCCTCCAAAGCGGAAAATTCCGCCTCCCAAGCCTCGTCGGAGGGAAAAATATCCTCCGCTTTCCATTTTAAATTTTCAGCAATCTCTTTTCTTTCCATAATGCCACCTTATTGATGTTTTTAACTTTAATTTTTAAACGAATGAATGGGCGCGGGGATATTGCCTCCACGGTTGATCAGGCGACTGCTGTCCGTACCGTGTACGGGCAGAATAGGCGCACGACCCAAAAGCCCGCCGAAGTTGACGGAATCGCCCACCTTTTTGCCGGGCGCGGGAATAATACGCACCGCCGTCGTTTTTTGGTTGATCATACCGATCGCCGCTTCGTCGGCAATGATCGCGGAAATGGTCGTAGCGGGCGTATCGCCGGGGATCGCGATCATATCCAGCCCCACCGAGCACACGCAAGTCATCGCTTCCAGCTTGTCGAGGTTGATCTCGCCGCTTTCCGCCGCCTTGATCATACCGATATCTTCCGAAACGGGAATAAACGCGCCCGAAAGTCCGCCGACGCGCGAGGAAGCCATTACGCCGCCTTTTTTCACCGCGTCGTTGAGCATCGCAAGCGCCGCCGTCGTACCGTGACCGCCGACGGTCGAAACGCCGATCTCCTCTAATATCTGCGCCACCGAATCCCCCATCGCGGGCGTAGGCGCCAACGAAAGGTCCACGATCCCGAACTGTGCGTTCAAACGCTTCGCCGCTTCGCGGGCGACGAGCTGCCCCGCGCGGGTGATCTTGAACGCCGTGCGCTTGATCATCTCCGCCGTTTCCGTCAAGTCCGCTTCGGGGATCTTTTCCAACGCGCGTTTGACGACCCCGGGGCCGGAAACGCCGACGTTGACGACGACGTCCGCTTCCCCCACGCCGTGGAACGCACCCGCCATAAACGGGTTGTCCTCTACCGCGTTACAAAACGCGACGAGCTTCGCCGCGCCGATACCGTCCGCGTCCTTGGTCAAAAACGCCGCTTCTTTGAATATCTCGCCCATCATTTTCACGGCTTCCATATTGATACCCGATTTGGTCGAACCGACGTTGACGGACGAGCAAAGCCGCTTCGTGGAAGCGAGCACCTCGGGAATCGTTTGGATAAATTTTCTTTCGTAATCTGCCGTCGCTTTATGCGTAAGGGCGGTATAGCCTCCCAAAAAGTCGATACCCAGCGTTTCTGCCGCGTCGTCGAGGGCTTTGCCGATCAACGGCGCTTTTTCGGGGAACGCCGCGCAAAGAAGGCTGACGGGGGTGACGGAAACCCGTTTATTGACGATGGGGATCCCGTATTCGCCCGAAAGGTTTTCCGCCGTTTTCACGATGTTTTCCGCTTTTTTGGTGACGAGGTCGTACACCTTCAACGCCGTTTCTTCCGCCGTATCGCGAATACAGCTAAACAGGGAAAGCCCCATCGTGATGGTTCTGATGTCGAGGTGTTCTTTCTCGACCATTTCTATCGTTTCAAGTACGTCGAATTTCGTAAACATACATTTTTTCTCCTAACGAAATCAAACGTTATGCATTGCGTTGAAGATATCTTCGTGCTGCATATAGATGCTCATACCGATCTGTTTTCCAAGCTCGGCACATTCTTTTGCAAGCGAGGAAAGCTCCTGCTTCACGCCCGAAATTTCCGCGATCATAATCATTGCGAAATATTCGCCGAGGACGGTTTGGGAAATGTCCTCGATGTTCGCGCCCTTTTCCGCAAGGAACGCGCTGACCTTTGCGATGATACCCGTTCTGTCTTTACCGGTTACCGTTACTACTGCTCTCATAAGTATTTCTCCTTTCTTTACTTATTCGTTTTCGTTTTCTTGTTCTTGTTCCGTTTCTTGCCCTTGGGGTTCTTCCGCCGTTTCCTCTTCGGCTTCGTCCTCATACTCGAATTCGATCGCGTGTTTTTTCACGATCTCGTACTGCACGATAAAGTTGCTTTGCACGACGTATTTCACGAGGTCGCCCTGTTCGAACTCGGGCTTTTGCTTTTCGAGGTCGAAATATACCTCGCGTTCCATCCATTCGTTCTTCTTTTTATTCCAAGTGGTAAAAACGCAGGACATCACGTCCACGAAATCCTTTTGCAGATCCTTTTTCTCAAAGCACAAAAAGTAGTTGATCTCTTCGTTTTTGATCCCCTCGGAAAGATAATACATCATTTTATAATAGCGGCGGACTCTGCCGTATTTGATCCCCATAAACGGGAAAAGAAAGATCACGTACAGCCCCGAAGCCACGAACACGCAGGCTTTGGGCAGGACCTGCATAGAGTCGTTGTAGGGAAGGCAGGTATAATACACCAGCCACGCAAGGCAAAAAGCGATATAAAATATCGTCACGCCCCAAAACACCCCTAAAATTTTCTTTTTCTGATTATAGACGGCTTGAAAATTCTCGTCGTTATAAATCGTTACCATTGACAGTCTCCTTTCGCGGCGTTATTCTGCGATGAACAGCACGCCAAGCGTATTTCTCCCACAATGCCCCGTTACGACCGCGCCCGCGACCGTTTCGAGAACTTCGTCGAATTCAAAATTCTCTTTGACGAGCCGTTTCGCCTCTTCCACAAGTTCCTCGTCGGCAGAGGAATGAGTGACGAAACAACGGGTCTTATCGTATTCGGGATAAAGCTCTTTTAAGTATTCGATATAATTTCTGATACACACCGACATTTTCCCGCGATATTTTTTCTTGACGGAGAGCGCGCCGTCGTCCATCGCGATCATCGGGTGGATCTTTAAGAGATTCGCGCCGTACATTTCCATTCTCGAACATCTGCCGCCTTTATAAAGGTAATCCAGCCGATCGGGAATAAACGAAGTGTTTACTTTGGCGCGAAGCGCGTTGATCGCCTCTTCGATATCGTCGAGCTTCATTCCCTTATCGCGAAGATCCGCCGCCTTCATCACGAGCAGACCTTGTCCCGAAGACAAAGCCATACTGTCGATCACGCGCACTTTCCCCCCAAAGCCTTCCGCCGCCTGCTTGGCAACGTTATGGGAAACCGAGCTTTTCGAAGAGATATTAAAGTGCAAGATCTCGTCGCCGAACGCGAGCTGTGATTTAAAAAATTCCTCGTAATCGGTAATGCTCGGCGCGCTGGTTTTCGGCAAAATTTTCGTCTTTGCGACGAAATCGAAAATATCCTGCGGGGTGATATCCACGCCGTCGAAATAAGATTTCGCATCGAGGTTTACCTGCAAGGGCATAATGCCGATATCCCGCTGTTTGGCGTATTCACCAAGGTCACAAGTGCTGTCTGACGTAATTCTGATAGACATAAAGAATTCTCCTGTTCGTTAATTATATATTCTCTATTTTCCCGTTTATTAGTTACGAAAAAATATCTTTTCCAAAACCTCACGGTGTTCGATCGCCCATTCGGGCACGATCCCGTAGATATCGCTTTCCATATACAAACAGGTCAGGTGCGACCCGTCCGTTTCGTTATAGCGGCTGTCGATACTGTTATCGCGATTGTCGCCGAGGAAAAATATTTCGTCTTTCCCGACTACGTAATCCTCTTTAAAATCATAGCCTAATTTATCGATATATTTCGCGTAAGGCTCTTTGAGTTTTTTGAACTCGCCCGTACCGCCGTACTGAATGGAGAGCTCGCCGTCTTTGCATCGAACGACGTCGCCTTCCACCGCGATCAACCGCTTGATCAAAAATTTCGTATCGCCGAAGTTTTCGTTAGGCTGCAATTTATCGCTACCCTTATATCCTCGCACGTCCACGACGATAATATCCCCCCGCTCGGCTTTCTCGCCCGAGGAAGTGAGCTTCATCAACAGCTTTTCCCCGTCGAAAAGGGTATCGTCCATAGAATGACCGCTCACGATCACGCCGCTGAAAGAGGTGACCCAATAGTTGCGAACGGAAAAGAAAATACTCAAAAGAAGCGCGAGAACGAGCAAAAAAGTAACCCAAGAGCCTTTTTCGCCTTTTTTGGAAATATATAATTGACTTTCCCGCAAATCCTTTTGCATCGTTTACTACCTTTTATAACCAGAGAATGTTCGTCACGGCGTATTCCGTTTGCTCCGTTTCGCCGTCAAACAGCAGCGCCTTGCCCTTGGAAAATCCCGAAAGCGGCGTATTGAATTCTTCGTTCTTGAAGTCCGCGGCTTTTAAGATCACACGTTTCCACTTCCCGCCCCCCTTGACGGGCACGATACAGGAATACCGCTGTTCGCCCGCGTCCACGTCCGCCGTGTCCACGGAAACGCGAAGCTCGCCGTCCTCTTTCAAATACGCGTCGAATTCCAAAAGAGCGTTTTCGTCGGGGATATACTGCGGGGAAGAGATCGTATAGGTCTTGATCCCGCCCACCGAATACGCGCCTTTGATATTGCCGTAGCCTTTCACGAGCTTGGGCACGGCTTCCTTTTCCAAAAACACGCCGCCGATGGAATATTCCTCGTAGTCCGCAACGCCAAACGCTTCGATCCTATCGCCCGCAAACAACATACGGTTTTTCACCGCCGAAAGGGCGGGCGTGGGATATTTCCTCGTCGTGATCTTCGAGGTGATCTTAAACCCGTTCAGATATTTTGCGTACGCGTAAACGAACACCGCCGAAGCGCCTGCGTAAGGGGTAAGTTCACAGCTTGTTTTTCCGTTTTTCACGGTTTTTCCGCTCACCTTATACACCCTGTGCCATTCTCGGTGGGTGGACTTGGTTTTCACGTCCGCTTCCGCGTAGTAAACGCCGATCTCGTCGAGCAAACCCTCTTCGTCCCCCTCTACTTCCACCAAAAGTCCTTTTTCGGTGTCTTTGAGGCTTACGCCGAGGGCGTCGGGCAAATAAATTTCCCTGCCCTTTAAGTGCTTTTCAAGGAACAGCTCCATATCGGTAAGTCCGTCCGGACCGATACACGACCCGCTCGCGGGAGAATATACGATCGCGTTGCCGTCCTTATTGCCGATACGGGCAAAGGTGTCGTACGCTCTGTCGCAGTCAAACGAAGGATCGCGCAGGGCGCAGAGCATCAGCACGGGGCATTTGACGAAGGTCGCATACGATTGCGATTCGATGCCCGCGATATAGCGGTGTCTGTCGTCGCTTAAATTGATCTCGGCGTTATCGCCGAATTTCGCAGAGTTTCTTGAAGATCTCCAACCCGCCGCGTTGATGGGTACGCCGCATTTGATATCGGGAGAAAGCATCGCCTTCCACGCGATCTCGCCGCCCGTGCGGATCCCGACCACGCCGATCGAGGAAATATCCTCGCGGCTCTTTAAATATTCCACGGCGTAAAGCGCAACGTACGTCCATTCAAACCAACAAGTTTCCTCGGGCGAAAGCTCCCCAAGCTCGTCGAGCCCCCTTGCCATATCGTAGTTTGCATACGAAAGGGAAGGCGGATAAATGGTACGCGGGGTGTTTTCGCGGTCTTTGACCGATTTCCCCGTATAGTCGGGCATTAAAACGGCGTAGCCTTTTTCGGCAAAATAGCCCAAAAGCTCTTCGTCGGATTCTTTGCCTGCGTCGTTCAATAATAGCACGGCGGGGTGTTTGCCCGAAACGAGCGGTTTAGCAAACTCCGCGTAGATACGCACGCTCCCGTCGAGGGCGGTATGCCCCGAAAAGGTCACGTGGCTGAGCGAGAAATTCCCCCGCTTGGTTTCCCCCCATTCGCTTGCGTTCAAAGGGGAATCCGTATTAAATTTTTTCCATAAGGATACTGCGCTTAAAATCATAATCGCTTTTATTTCCTTCCCTATTTTAAAAAGTTTCTATGCTGATTTGAGATCCGTGCGTTTCGTTTGCCGCGGTCACGAGAATTTTATTGTCGATACGGCGTTTGAGCTCTTCCACGTGCGAGATGAGTCCTACCGCAAAATTTTGGCTGAGTTTGGAAAGTACGTCCATCACCGTGTCCACGAGCTTATCGTCGAGCGTACCGAAGCCCTCGTCGAGGAAAAAGAACTCGATCGGACGCAAGGATTTGGAGAAGATCGCGCCGCTCAAAGAAAGCGCGAGCGAGAGGGATACGAGAAAGGTTTCCCCGCCCGAAAGGGTCTTGACCGCCCGTAAGATCCCGCCGTTTAAATTATCTCCCGCTTTAAATTCCTTGTCGTAGCGGAGGAAATACCGCCCGCCCGTCAAAGACAAGAGCGTTTTGCTCGCGGAAAGACAGATATCCTGCAAATATTCCGAAGCGATAAATTCCATAAATTTATTTTTCGCGGTCAGCGAGCGAAGCTGTTCCCAAAGCGCCTGTTTTTTGCGCTTTTCGTCAAGTTGCTTTTGAAGCTCCAAATATTTTTCTCGAAGCGTTTTCAAGCCTTCCAGCTCGGCTTTTTTCACCGCGAGCTCGCCGTTTACGCGAACGCGGGCGTTATCGAGCGCGCGCTCCTCCGCTTTTTTTGTTTCCAACGTTTCCCACGAAAACGATTCGAACTTTTTGCCGTCTATATTTAAGAGCCGTCCTTTTATCATACGGTAATCGTTGAAAAAGGTTTCGCATTTTATTTTTGCCGCCTGACGGTCGCCGAGAGCGAACAGCAGGGCAAGCGCCTCTTCTGCCGAAGCGAAGCCGCAGTTTTCCACGAGCGTTTGCAGTTGGGTTTGTTCCGTCCGTTCCCGCTTTTCAAGCGCAAGGCAAACGGCGCGGTTCTTTTCCGCTTCCGTGCGGTCGGCGCGATACTCCTCTTCCGCCGTTTTCAACGCGGTTTCCAAAGAGCGTTTTCTCTCTTTTAAGCGGGAAAGCTCGGTTTTTAAGTCCGCTTCGCTCCCCAGCTCGGCAAGCGCGGAAATTTTTTCCTTTTGCTCCTCGTAGAGCTTGCGGTAATGCTTCCCGTCCTCGATAATACGCGCCTTTTCCGCTTCGTTCTTTTCGTACGCCGATTTTCTTTCCTCGATTTTTTTCTTCTCGTTCTTCAAGCGTTCCGACTGCGTTTTCAGCTCGTCGAAGGTGCGGCGCGCCGTCGCGAGATCGAAGCGATCTTCTTTTTCGAGGGTGTATTTTTCAACCAACGCGTCGATATCTTCCCGCGTTTGGGGGTATTTTTCGCCGAGCGTTTTCAGATCGAAACGTACTTCCTCGTAGGTTTCGGCAACGAGTACGGGCTTCAAGCCGTTTTTGAGATATTCGGCAAAGGACAAGTCCGCGCCGAGCGCGGAAAGCTTTTTCTCGATTTCTTTTAAAAGTCCGTCGAAGTCCTCCGTGGGGTGTTTGTCTTTAAGCTTTTTATATTCTTCGGTGCAACGGTCGAGATTTTCTTTGATCTCCCGACAGTTTTCAAAATCCCGTTTCGCGCCCTCGACCTTGCTCAACGCCACCGTCTTTTTTTCGATCTGCGCTTCGAAATCGGCTTCCTCTATCGCCTTTTTCAGCGTTTCGGCGCGGGTGAATTTTTCCGCCGCGCGCTTGTCGGCGGCTTCCGCTTTTTGCGCCGTCTCCGCTTTTTCCTTACGCGTTGCGTTCAAGCTCTCCTGCGTTTCTTTTATCCGCGTCGCCTGTTCCGCGCGTTCGAGGTCGGCGCGCTGTTTTTCGTAATACGCAACCTCCGCTTCCGCGGTTTTCAGCTTTTGCGTCAGTTCGTCGTATTCCTTTTTCTCCAAAGCGAGCGCGGAGAGAGTTTCACGGTCTTTCTTAACGGAAACGAGCCGCGTTTCCAAAGCGGAAAGCTCCGCTTGCATTTCCTTTATCTCCCCTTCCTTTGCTTGGATATTTTCAACCCTGCCCCCGCCGTTTTCGTCCATACGCGCTTCGAGCGTTCTCGCTTCCGCAACGATCTTATCGCAACCCGAACGAATGGAAAATCCAAGCTTTTCGCCGTATTTTTCCAGATCGAACAGACGGGAAACGAGGGTCACGCGGTCCTTATTCGTAGACTGCACGAGCCCCGCGAACTCCCCTTGCGGAAGCGCGATACATTTTTTGAAATCGTCGAAATCCAACCCGATAATTTCGCGAAGCTTCCCGTCTACTTCGTCCGTGCCGTCGGCAAGGGCGAACAGTCCGCTTTCCTCGTAGCGATACAAATACGCTTTCACGCCGAGGTTTTTGCGACGGCGTTCCCGTTGCACGCGGTAGGCGTTCCGCTTGCCGTTTTCCACGATCTCGAAATCGTACACGACGTACGCGCGGTCGGAGTTATAGTTGATGCAATCGGAAATCGAACCCGCCGCCCGTTCGATCTTGCCGTATAAAGCAAGGTGAATGGCGTCTAAGATCGTGCTTTTTCCGCTGCCCGTATCCCCGAAAATACCGAAAAGCCCGCCCGAAAGCAGCCGTTTGAAATCGACGACGGCTTTTTCCGAAAAACTGTTTATTCCGCTGAATTCAAGATAAACGGGCTTCATTCGAGTTTTTTACTTCCTATTGTTTTTTGGCGTTTTTATAAACTTTTATTCTTCGGCGCTGCCCAGCAAGACGGATAAAAACAGCTCCGTCAGCTCCTCGCTCGGTTCTGCGCCGTATTGCGAGCGGTAAAATTCCTTAAACAGCTTTTCGTCCGAAAAGCCCTTTCGCGACTCAAAAACCATTTCGTTTTCCGCGTGTACTTCCGTAAGTAACGATACGAGATTCCCGTGTGAGGCGAGCATTGCCGAATCCGCCGAGGTCAGCGGCTCTTTTAAATGTAACGTCAGTTCTGCGTGACAGTCGGGATACAATTCCAAAAGCTTAGCTCCCTCGTCCGCGCCTTGGGCTTCCAACCGCACGAGTCGTTTGCCCTCTTTTAAAGGGATATCGTGCAAATTTTCCACGCCGTTTGCCGTCAAATCAAACACCTTGACGATCTTTTCGCTCGAAGCCTCGTCGAAAGAATATTGCAACGGCGAGCCCGAATAATAGCAATTCCCCTTGCCCATACGCTGTTTTTTATGCAGATGTCCGAGCGCGATATAATCGCTTTTCGGCAGGGATTCGGTCGGCAAGGCGCGCGCGCCGCCAAGTCCGATCTCCCGTTCGCTTTCGGAAATTTCTCCCCCCAACACGAACAGGTGCGAAACGAACACGGACGGCAAGCCTTCGGCGTTGCCCGTTTCCCCTTCGTCTATCCAAGCTTTCATTCTCTCCAAATAGGAAAGCTCGGATTTTTCCTCTTTGAACCGCGCTTCGTTGGGATAAGGAAGCGTAGAAACGAACGCCCGTTCCCCCTTCGCGTTTTCAAAGACCGCGTACCCTTTCCCCGACGACACGGGATGAATCGCCCGCGTGCTCGCAAGCCCAAACGGTTTCCGATCGTTCCCCACGATATACACGCCGAGTTCTTCGGAAAGAGGAGTAGACGCAGAAAGCCGTACGCCGTCGTCGTGGTTGCCGCTGATCAGGATCGCCGCGCGGGTCTCGCCCGCGATCTTACGTATTTTTTTAAAGAACAAATTTTCCGCTTCTGCGCTCGGCGTGTAGGTATCGAAAATATCCCCCGCGACGATCACGAGTTCGATCTCTTCCGTTTCGCAGATCTGAGCGATCTCGTCGAGAACGGCTTCCTGCTCGTCGAGGCGTTCCCTGCCTACGAGGCGTTTGCCGATATGCCAGTCGGACGTATGAAGTATTTTCATTCGGCAAAAACCTCCCTCCAAAAAATTTTCAAAACGAGCGCGAAATACCTTGCTTTTCGCTCGGAAAAAAGTTATAATGGGTAGTACCCGAAGAAAAGTTCGGATAACTATACTATTTTATTATACAACATTTCTTTTTAGAAAGCAAGGAAAGTTGAAAGGGTGAGCAAAATTTTTTCCGACTTTTCACTTTTACTCGCTTTCCGTTCGGGGGAGAAAAGGAGAGTTTCGTATGTCATTTTGTTCTTTTTCAAAAGAATTCGACGATAACGCGTATACGCTTGTCGAAAACAAATTTATCGCGAAGTATCTGCCGCAGGCAGACGGATTCTGCGTGAAGGTATACCTCTA
>JAFURH010000087.1 GCA_017471945.1 Clostridia bacterium
CCACCGCCGCCGCTTCTGCCGACCCGTCCGTTTTTCTGCGGGCGCATCATCATCGAAATCGTCGCGCGGCGAATACAACGGTTTAAAATCATATAATCGAACACCGTCATATGAGTCGATACGCACCAAGAAGGCGGTTCGATCAAAATCTTTTCAAACTTCTTTTCCCATTCGTCGGAAACGCCCAAAACCTGCGCGTACGGAAGGATATGATAATACAGCTCGGGGCTTTCTTCGAGCATAAATTTGATCTTATCCTCTTCCGTATGTACGATAAAATCTTTAAAGCCGAGGATTTGACCGAGAGTATCGCAATATTTTTCCGTCCACGAAAGAGTCGTGGGCGCGATCAACCCGCAAAGACAAACGGACAGCACGAGGCACGCCGTTTGGATTCCCGTTAAAATATGCTCCGCGAACAAATAAGAAAACGCCACCGCCGCAATCGCGCAAACGACGAGTTCCGCGAGCAATACGCCGAGCGATTTCCCCTTGTTCCATTTATAGCGGTAGCTTCTGCGCCAGATCTCGATAAGGCACACGACCACCGCGGGAATCGCGACGATCACGCCCTGCCAGTAGAAATACCCGTGACCGATCCTAATGAAGCCCGCGACGAGCGGGAGAAGGAACGCCGTGAGCACGGACAAAAGTACGCAAGCCGCCGTGCCGAGCAAGGATTTCTTTTCATAGCGCGGGATCGTACGCGCGGAAAGCTGTTCTTTCGCGGAATCCGCCGATTCGTAGAATTTATATTTCAGCGACGAAACGGCTATCTCGTTCCCGTTTTTGAAAAGCCCCTTAAACAAGGTCTTTTGGTGCGCGGGCGCTGTTTCGGGCAAGTCGCCGTTTTTCAATAAAACGGGGTCGTCCTCGTCTGAAAGATTGATAGAAAGATACCCTTTATCCGCGAAATAATAGATCATCGAGGTAACGTCCTCACCGTCGGCGATCCCGTCTAAAAGTTTTCCCATCTGCAAGGGATCCATACCGTCGGGGGCTTTGATATTCACCGTGGTGATCAGCTCCCGTTTCGTGCGACAAAGTCGCGCGCAAAGATACGCGAGCGCGACGACCGCTACGCAAACGAGTAAAATCAGCGCCGTTTCGCCCGTGAAAACACGAGTCGCCGTATAGGACGAAAGCGCGCCTTCGGGAAGGGTGAATAAAAGGGTGATCCCCTCCGCCATACGCTCCTCGTAGTAGCCGTTATACGCAAGATCCAGCCGTTCGGCTTGGAGAACGAGGGTGTTCGTTTCCTCGTGGAAAGTCGAGCTTACGCCCGCGTTGTTTCCTTTCGAGCCGTACGCGCCGCTATGTACGGTATACTCTTCGAGCGCGGAGGGAAATTCGACGGAAACGGTGACGTTATTCAACGGCACGTACCAGCCGAAGCCGATCACGTCGAGCGCCATTCCGTTTTCGACGTCGTTGCCCGAAATTTCGAGCGTATAGCCGAATTCGTACGTCCAGTTCGCGCCCGAATAGATCCCGCCCGTGCAGTTGATATCCATAAATCCGCTTACGTCGGGATTATCCGCGATAGAAAAGGAAAACGCCTCGTTTCCCTCGCATTTTGCGTATAAGTCGGAATACCTGTCCCCTTCGAGGGGCAGACTGCGATAAAAGGTCGAAGCGCGGTCCGTTGAAATTGAAATATCGATCAGCTCTTTTACGACGATTTTCCGATCCTTTTGCACGGTCATTTCGACGTCGTAAGAATTGACGGTATAGCCCGCGGAGGTAGCCGCCGAGGCGGTCACCGTTTGCGCTTCGGGCGCGGCGAAAAATCCGCCGAAAAGCAAGCAAACCACCGCGGCGAGCAGCGCGACGAGCGCGTATTTGGTTTTACAAACAACAGCTTTCATCGTTTTTTAAAATTGCACCTTCACGTTCTTGCGTTCTTCTTCCGAATCGAGTTCGAAATAGTTGCGTTTTTTATACTCCTCGCCCATACGGCTTCCCAC
Source organism: Clostridia bacterium (assembly GCA_017471945.1). Lineage (GTDB taxonomy): Bacteria > Bacillota > Clostridia > Christensenellales > Borkfalkiaceae > Scatosoma. The sequence continues at coordinate 1,968 of JAFURH010000087.1, forward strand.
GAACGAAGAAGGGAAGATTTCGAGCTTGGTGTTGAAGGATTTGACCACGCCGTTATAATAGCGACGAGCGCCTTCCAGCTCGTTTTCGATGGATTTGAGCTGATTTTGCAGATCGAGAAAGTTGGAATTTGCCTTTAAATCGGGATAGCTTTCCTGCACGACCTGAAAGAGGGTTTTGAGCGAGCCCGTGAGGTTGTTCGCCGCCTGCATTTTTTCCTCTGCCGTGCGCGCGCCGAGCCCAACGTTTCTCGCCTCTACGACCTTATTCAAGGTTTCGCTCTCGTGCTTTGCGTAGCCCTTGACCGTTTCTACGAGGTTGGGAATGAGATCGAAACGTTTTTTAAGGTAGACGTCGATGGTCGCCCAAGCTTCTTCGAGCTTGTTTTTCAACCGCACGAACGAGTTGCGCGTGGAGATATACCAAGCGATCACCGCGATCACCGCGATCACGACCACTAAGCCCACGACGAAAGCGATAATAGCGCCAAAACCGCTAAGTAAGGAATTTTTCATAGTTTTTTACTCCTTTTTTCTTTTATTATACTATACGAACGATAAAAAATCAATAGTTTGAAGAAAAAATTTCCTGAAAAAGCCCAAAAAGAACGGTTGCAAAAATGCGCAACCGTCCTTTTTGGAAAGTATTCCGTTGTTTAGTCGGCTTCTCTGTGGGTCAGCCACAAGTCGCCGCGCGTTACGATCGGCGAAATGATAAGCCAGATCGCGGCGAGAGCGATCAACGAATAAACGATGATCGAACCCATCGTTCTTGCGCCCGCGAACACGGACGAAACGAGGTTGAATCCGAAAAGGCCGAAAAGCCCCCAGTTGATCGCGCCGAGAATTACCAACACGTAAGCGATAATATTGACGATACGCATATCTTTTTCCCTCCTGAAAGCAGTATGCGCCGTTTTTTTTCTATTATACGCTTAAAATTCGATTTCCAACGATCCGAATTTTTTCGCCGTTTTATTTGCGTTTCTTCTTTAAAACGATCGCCGCAAATGCGCCGAGAGAAACTACGCCCAGCCCCGAAATACCGCCCGAACAACCCGTAGACATAGCGAGGTCGTTCGTCTTTACCGACGAAGACTGCGTTTTCGCGCTCGTAGGCGTTCCGCCGCTTTCCTGCTCGGCAGACGATTGATTGAGCGTGAACGCCGCGTAAACCACCTTGTCGCCGTCGCCCGTAAGCTCCGTTACTTTGGTTTTATCCGCGGTGTACCATCCGTCGAAGGAATACCCCGTTTTGCTTGCCGCGCCGAGCGTGAGCGTTTGCCCTTCCAACAGGATCGCACCGTTTTTCGCAGCGTTCTCCCCGCCCGCCAACACGTAGGTCACGCGGTATACTTTCAGCCATTGTGCATACAGCGTTACGCCCTGCGCCGCGTAATCTTCCGCGTTGACCTTTTCGCCCGTGAAATCGGAGGAAAGATACCAACCGCCGAACGCGTAGCCGTCTTTGATCGGGTCGGCGTTTTCCACGGCTACGCCGCCGCCCAGCTCGTAGGTAGGCGTTTCGGGCTCTGCCACGATCCCGTCGGAATCGTATTCGCCCGTAAAGGAAATATTTTTAAACGCCACGTTATTCCAAGTCGAACCGAGATATTGAAGCTTGACGATAAAATCCTTTTTACCTTGTACGTAAGAAGTCAGATCGTTGGAAAATTTTACGTCTTCCCCGATATGATCGGCGTTGTTATAGGTCTGTACTTCTTGATACGTTTTCCCGCCGTCGAGAGAAACGAGCACGCGGAGCGCGAGTAAGGAATCCGTTTCCTTCCAACCGAAGGTCATTTCCTCGCACCATTCGTTCGCGTCGAAATAATAACTTCTCGCCACTTCCCGAACGCGCATCGTACCGTTAAACACGAAGGAATCGAACGCCCTGTTTTCTCCGCTTTCAAAACGGAAAAGAATATGCGCTTTCCCGCTGATACAACCGTTTTCGCCCGTACCGAGAACCGCCCCGCTCCCCTCGTTATACAGGTAGGCGTAGTAGCTGTTATACATATACTTGTTATACGCGTCGTCGCCGAGCGCGTTGAAGTCCACGGAAAGGCTCATAGAGCTTTCGCCTACGCCGAACACCGTTTGCACTTTCGTACCGACGAAATCCATCGTGGAAAGATAGGCGTTTTCGTCGCCCGTCATCAGGATACGGATATACAGATCTCTCGCGCCGCGAAGATAGCTTCCGAGCTTATAAGTGGTTTCGAACGTGCCCGTCTGACTGTTTTGATACTGCGCCGTCACGAAATCGATCCCGTCCGAAGAAACGTCTACCTGATACGCCGAAACCCCGCCGTTTGCCGTGGGAAGAAGCTTCCCGAGCGCAAAAGCCGTCATTTGGTTATAGCGATATCCTTCGCCCGCGGAAAGCTTATAGGTGACGTAGCCCGCGCCGCTTTTCACGCCGAGCCCCTTATTATCCAAAATACCGATATTTTTATAGGCGTATACGTCTTCGAGCCAGCGCGCGTTTTTGGAAGAATATTTCGCAAAATTCAACGCGAGCGCATCCCCTTCGATCGTATTGCCGACTACGATCTCGTTGTCCGAATCCACGGAAATTTTGGAAATATGCGGATCGAAGGTAAATTGATTTTCCGCCATAAAGAACTGACCCTGCGTAGGAAGGGTTTTCAGCTCCGCGCTATATTCCTCCGAATCGATCGCGGGGGAACGGTACACGACGTCCACGTTACCGTTCGCGCGGAAAATAAGCTGCGCAAATACGCCCGCGCCCCCGAATTCTTCGCCCTGCGTGTTTACCATAAATTGATGCACCGCGTTGCCGTTCACGCCGTAATTGACCTGTTTACGAATAGAACCGTCCTTCCAATTATGTCCGCAAAATACCATTTCAACGTTTTCGTGCAAGCTCAGGCAATTATCCCAAAGATAGTAGGATTGCGGGTCTAAGTCCCCCTTTCCGTTCATATACCCGTGAGTCGCTACGATCACGCGGCGGTCGGCGTTTTCCTCTAAGACTCCGTTCGCCCAGTCGATCATCTCGTCAGAGGGATAAAGCCCCAGCACGAGCACCATAAATTTCTCGCCGTTGGGGGCGTCGAAATAATAATACGCCTGTTCGATATCGTTATACTGCGAGCCGCCGAAATAGTCCTTATCTTTCCATTCCGAAAGCGGGAACGCTTGATTAAAGGTCTTATTGATACGATAGTTATACGCCATATCCTCGTAGTCGTGGTTGCCCATTACGAGTGCGACGGGAATATCCGCGGTTTGCAATTTCGCGACCTGTTCGTCTACGTAGTCGCGTTGTTGATACCAGAATCGATTGGTTTCGTCCTCGCCTCTGCCCCGTTCGGTGCTACCCTCTATCTTATAACCGCCGACGAAATCGCAAAAGTCCGCAACGTCGAGAATATCGCCGAGGTTGATATACATTTTGAGATTCATTTCCTCTTTGTTTTCCACGATCCAATCGTAGTTATAAGAAACGTATTCTTTGTCGTTCCCGATCGCGATCTGCTGGTCGCCCATCACGATCACGGAGAAATCCCCTGCGTCCGCGTCCACCGTAGGATCGATAGAAATAGCCTCTTGCTTGATCCATCTTGCGCTCAATTTTTCTCCCGAAGCCGCACTTGCCGTTTTCGCAGAAAGAGCGTTCACGCCCGCAACCGTCGCAGCCGCAAGCAAAAAAGCAAAGACGCCGCTTAAAATTTTCTTATTTCTTTTCATTCTTTCGCCCTCCTTATTTATCTTCACGCTTTTTTCTGAGCAAGGCAACCGTACCTATCGCAAGCCCCGCACAAATCAAGCTGCTCCCCGTTAAGGCAGATCCGCAACCGCAACCGTCGTCCTTCTTGGTCGGTTTCTTTTCGGGTTC
>JAFURH010000088.1 GCA_017471945.1 Clostridia bacterium
AACCAAATTGCTTGAAACAAGCAGTTTCGTTTCTCGCTCCTCGCGCGAACCCCCGATAATTCGGGGTTTCTTCTCACCCTCTCAACCAAAACAAAAAAACAACCGCAAGGGTTGTTTTTTGTTTTGGCGCAGGCGGAGGGATTCGAACCCCCGTGGGCTTTCACCCAAACGGTTTTCAAGACCGCCTCGTTATGACCGCTTCGATACGCCTGCATTTATTTGCTCATTTATTATAGCCTACTCGAAAAAAATTGTCAATGATTTTTTTCGGACTTTTCATAAAATTCTTGATGGTAAGAAAAAAGCGTTGAAAACGTCAACGCTTTTTTCGTTCTTGTAAGAGGTTGTCAGCGGAGTTGCGTGATCACCAAGTGCGCCGAAACGGGTCGCGTGCCGCCTGCAAGCGGGGTGATCGTTATAGCCGCGGCGTTTCCCGCAGGATTGCGTACCGTTAAAACGGAATCCACCGAAGTCGTTTCGACGATCGCCATACCGACGATCTGCGACGTGCCCGTCGCTCTGCCGACTACCGTGTATTCGAGGTCTGCGCCGTTTAAGGTGAGAAGGAGCTGTGCCGCTTCGCTTACGCCTACTTGAAAGAGTATCTGATACGCGCCGATCAAACCGAGATTGAAAGAACTCGGACCTGTTCTCACAATATCCGCGCCGCTGTTCGGCCCGTCTTGCGGAAAGCTTACGTCCGTACCCGGGGCGACCGTCGCGGCGTTATCAGGGGGCATTAACGCATAAAAATCGGCGTAATTGAGTACGCCGCCCGCAGGACCTTGTGGACCCGTTGCTCCCGTTTCCCCCGCAGGACCTTGCGGACCGATCGGGCCTGTTGCGCCCGCAGGACCTTGTGGACCCGTTGCTCCCGTTTCCCCCGCAGGACCTTGCGGACCCGTCGGACCCGTTTCCCCCGCAGGGCCTTGCGGACCGATCGGACCTGTTGCACCCGCAGGACCTTGTGGACCCGTTGCACCCGTTTCCCCCGCAGGACCTTGCGGACCTTGCGGACCACGCGGACCGATCGGACCGGGCGGACCGGGCGGACAAGAGATTTGGCAACAACAGGGGGGATTCACTCCGCAAGGAAAGGGAGGAATATCGCGTTCGTCAAAAGTGTTACCGCAACAATTGCGGTGAGTATGATTACAGTTTTTTTCGTTCATTATAAGCCTCTTTGGAAAGTTTCAGTGGTATTATATAATATGTTTTTTGGGAAAAGGGGGTTCTTTCGCAGGAAAAAGCCCCGCAGAGAACGCCTGCGGGGCTACAGATAGGTTGACGTTATAAAAGCGGGGCAAAGATCCGAACCAACGAGCGCACAGCGCGGGTGAAAAGATCGGTCTTTTGCATTTCGGGCGTGATCGGAATGCTTTTTTGTAACGTTTCCTCGATATCCGCTTTCAAATCCTTTAAACACGCCGAACGGTATATCCACACCCCGTTTTCGAAGTGGTGAACAAGACTGCGATAATCGAGGTTGATCGTGCCGATCATCGCGTATTCGTCGTCTACGAGATAACTTTTTGCGTGGATAAAGCCGGGTTCGTATTCGTAGATCTTTACGCCCGCTTTCATAAGCCGAGAATAAAAGCTTCTCGTCATACCGAACACCATTTTCTTATCGGGAATATGGGGTACGATGATCCGAACGTCCACGCCCCGAAGCGCCGCGTTTTCGATACTTAAACATAAATCGTTGTCCAAGATCAGATAAGGCGAGGTCATATAGGCGTACCTCGTCGCGCCCGCGAGCAGACTTTGGATCACGCTTTTGCCCACTCGGCGTTGATAAAGGGGAGCAGGACCGTCGCCGAAAGGCACGATATAGCCGTCGCTTCGTCCGTTTACGATCGGATAAGGATCGTACGCAAGCGCGGGGAGTTCCTTGCAATTGATACCGTAGTCGATCAAAAAAAGCCGCGTGAGTTCGCGTACGCCGTCGCCTTCGAGGCGAAGGGCGGTATCCTTCCAATGCCCGAAACGCTGCGTTTTATTGATATATTCGTCGGCGATATTCACGCCGCCCGTGTAGCCGATCACGCCGTCGATCACGGTGATCTTTCGGTGGCTTCGGTTGTTGAATTCGCTGTCGGCTTGTCCTTTGAGCCGCGAAAAAGGAGTGGCGTGTATCCCGTAAGTGTGGAGTATTTTCGCGTAGTTGCCGGGGAGGGTGGACATACAGCCGATATCGTCGTAAACGACCTTGATATCCAAGCCCGCCGCCGCTTTTTCCTTTAAAATTTCCAAAATGGAATTCCAGAACTCGCCTTCCTCGATAATGAAATATTCCATATAGACGAATTTTTCGGCGTTTTTCAAGTCTTGCAGAAGCCGCGCGTGCATAGCCTCGCCGAGCGGGAAATAATCGAGCTGAGTATCCGAAAAAAGGTGGGATTCGGAAACGTTCGCAAGGAGCTTCGCTTGCGACGCCGCGACGGGGCTTTCGGCTTTTAAGCGATCGAAAACTTCGGAATCGTCTTGATCATAACCGAGGGAGCGGAGTTCTTTGAGGCGTTTGATATATTTCTTTTTGAGCTTTCTCGAAGCGAAGATCAAATACAGCATAAAGCCCGCGACGGGCAAGATCAGCACGAAGAGCAGCCACGGCACTTTATAGTCGGGATTATCGTCGGAGGCGACGATCTTCACGACCACGAAAATTTGCGTGGCAAGTGCTAAAAGATAGAAATAGGGTACGAAATAACACAGCGCAAAGACCACGCCGATAATGGCGAGGATTTCGAACACCGTGATCAGCATCGCGAAGATATAGCGTACGGGGATATAGTTGATCTCCCGTTCTTTGACCTGTTTGCCTGCGTAGTATTTGATCTTCTTTTTCATAGTCCGCCGTCCTTATAAAATCGTAATAAAATCGCGAAAAGCGCGGGAAAATTCCGCGCTTTTGCGTTGATTAAACTTATTTGTTTTTGGTAGCTTTTGCCGCGTCGATGCGTTCGTTCGCCGCCGCGGTGCGCGCTTTGGCTTCCGCGATCTGCTCTTCGCGCTCTTTTTGCATCATTTCCTGACGCGCGGAGGGGGACATTTTCGCTTCCTCCCAGTTCGCTTTGGATTCGGCTTTTACCGCTTCCAAATTCGCCTTGTCTACCTCGTGTTGTGCCTTTGCGCTTTCTTTCATATCCGAAAACGCGTTCTTGAAAAAGTTCTTGATTCCCATTTTTGTTTTCTCCTTGTTTTTTTTATTTATTTCGCCGCAATGCGCGACTAATTTGTTTAGGGGCAAGGGGATCATCCCCTTGTGAGGTTGGAAGGGGCGAAGCCCCTCCGTGATCGACCCCCTGTAAGCAAAACGAAGTTTTGCGTCTTTCGCCGTGAGGCGATACGCGGCGTTGCCGCGGGGACGAAAAGCTACGCTTTTCTTTTACGGGGCCTTTCTTCCGCCTTTCGGCGGCTCTTGACAGAGAGCCGTAAAGGCTCTGCCTTTACAATCCGCAAGGAACTAAGTTCCTTGACCTCTTTCCCGAGCGGTTATGACAGAGGCGTTGCCCTTATTTATTTAACAGCTCGTTGCTGAGCGCTAAAATCCGTTTTTGGTATTTTTTCTTGCGGGATTTTAAGATCGCTTGGGAAAGGGAGTAAGTGGAAGATACCATCGCGATCCCCGCAAGCCCTACGATAATTCCGAGCGGCATAAGGTTGCCGATGATCTTCATTGCAAGGCACATACCCGTGCCGAGCACGAGCGCGCCTACCGAACCGTAGGTGTACGCGAAGATCTCTGCGGGACGTTTTACGCGCTTATTCAGCTCTTTCAGCTCGTCGAATTTAGTGGGTTGATATTCCGTGTAGCTGTTTCTGATCCTCTCGATCGCTTTCATTTCGTTGATTGACATCGTTAAGTCCTCCGTGTTTTGTTTTCGTACTTATAGTATACGCTTTAAATGTTTTCGGAACGCTAAAAACTCGTAAGCGTTCCGAAAAGGTTTCGTTAAAGTTTTGTAAAAGTCGGAAATTTGACTTAAATCAGACTCGTCTTTTTCAAAATCACGTTGCTGACCGCGCCGAGTCCTACGCTGAACAACGCGCCGCCCGCAAGGCACAAGATCACGTGCAAGAGCGTGGCGTTTAACGGCGTCATCATAGGGATCATCATAAACAGGAACATTCCCACGCCCAAAGAAAGCAGGATAGAAAGCCATACTTTTTGTTTCGCAACGACGCTCATAATCAAGAAGATGGAAACGAATACGGAAATGAGGAGCATTTTTGCAAGCAGGCACATAACGATCCCGCCTACGCTTGAACCGACGGAAGAAAGATCGAAAGACAGTCCTGCGATGCCGCCGCCGAGCATTGCCCCGATAAAGAAGCCGAGGATCATACTCGCTCCGCCGACGAAGCAGACGAGCGTTTTGGAGATCACATAGTCGGTTTTCTTTGCACGGACGGTGAAAAGATTTTTTGCGTATCCGCTTCTGAAATCGTCCGCGACGAACAGGCACACGAGCACGGCTACGGCGAAGTAGATCAAGTTCATATTGCACATCGCCATCATATCCATTCCCGCGCCCGCGCTCGCGTCCGTGCTTTGTGCGCTTCCGCTTGCCGAGCTGATGATCTGCCATACGTTCGTAAAGGACTCGATCACGGTCACTTCCCCCGTGGTGGGGTCGGTCGTCGGGCCTGCCATCATCGTCGTCATTACCAAAATGAGAATGGGAACGACGAGCGAAGCGCCGACCATAATATAAAAGAGGGGAGTCGTGAACATTCTTCTGAGATCCACTTTCAGCATACTCGTTAAGCGTTTTTTGAAATGGTTGCGTTCAAATTCCGTTGCCATCTTATTTTCCCTCCTGCATTAAATCGATATAGTACTCTTCAAGCCCGATCTTGTCCGTTCTGATCTCGTTCACCAAAACGCCGTTTTCGTATAAATACGTGACGATCTCTTCGGGTTCTTTTGCGTTATACACGCGGAGATAGCCGCTTTCATCCTGTTCTACGCGGGCGTATTTTTGATCGAGCAACGCTTTGGTTTTTTTCATATCCCGCGTTTGCAAAGCGACGTAGGTACGGCAGCTTGCCTCTAATTCTTCCGCGGTCATTTCCCTGATCATTTTCCCGCCGCGGATGATCCCGTAGTGGGTGGCGATCTTTTCAAGCTCGCCTAAAATATGCGAGGAGATCACGACGGTGCAACCGTGGTTTTGCGTAAGATCCAAAAGCACCTCGCGCATAATGCGCATACCGTCCGCGTCCAGACCGTTGATCGGCTCGTCCAAAACGAGCAAGGCGGGCTTTCCGAGAAGCGCCATCGCGATGCCGATACGCTGTTTCATACCCAGCGAACAGTTTTTATATTTATTGCCTGCCGCGCCTTCCATACGCACCGTTTTCAAGACCTTTCTGATCTCGTCCTCGGCGTTTTCGACTCTTAAATTCGCCGCTTGGAGCATTAAGTTGTTCCATACGCTGTAATTAGGGAAGCACCCCGGCGACTCGATCAACACGCCGATTTTTGCCCGAACGTCTACGTCCGTGTGTTCTTTTCCAAACAGTTTGATCTCGCCGCCGCTCGGATGGATCAGACCGCAGATCATTTTTTCGGTCGTCGATTTTCCGCTACCGTTTTCACCGATAAAGCCGTAGATCGCGCCGACGGGGACGGTCATATTCAAGCCGCTGACGGCTTGTTTCTCGCCGAAGTTTTTGGATAAGTTTCTGATTTCTATTGCGTTCATTCGTAGATCCTCCTCTTAATATACGTCGCTCTTGGAAAGAACGTAAGATCCGAGCAGATTATAGATCGCCGCCCAAGCTACGGAAACTGAAAGACATACGAGCAGATTGACGATATTACTCGAAAGGCAAGCGAACACAGACGAGCCGTATAAGAAGATATTGAGCACGGGGGTATTCCCGACGAGCGCGCCCACGCCGATAATCAAGATCCCCGTTCCGAAGAAGAAGGACGAAAAAATCGAAACGCCGAAATAACGCCTAAAAATGATATTCAAGAAGGTGTAGAGGCTTGCCCAGCCGAGGCTCATAACCAGCTTGCCCAAGATCGCGCAGATCAGATTCCCCGCGTTGACGGAAAAAGAGGTTTGCGTAAGCGCGCCCGCCACGACCGCGCCGAATAAGTAAGTCAAGCACATACACGCCATCGCAAACGCACAGGTCAGGGACTTCGACAGCATATAATCGCTCTTTTTGGCGTGCGTGGTGAACAGCTGCTTTACGTAGCCGCTCTTATAATCGTGACCGACGAAAATGGAAACCATAATCCCGCCGAAGATAAAGACCATATTCATATTCGCGTATTTTTCGATACCTTCGAAGCCGTAGATAGGGCTATCCGCCGCGATCGCTTGCCAAACGTTCGTAAACAGCGGTTCGGAAGCCGTTCCGTCGGGGCCGGACATACCCGTCATCGCGATCAGCATCGCGGGGATAATGGCGGCGATCCCGAGGAAGATGTAAAACAAAGGAGTATGGAAAAGGCGGTAAAAATCCACGCCGAGCATACCTTTGATCCTCTTGATAAAGGTGGGCGATTCAAATTGCAATTTTTCTGCCGTCTGCATATCAGTTTTCCTCCTTTTGTGACATCAATTCGATATAGTATTCTTCAAGCCCGATCTTGTTCTTTTTGATCTCGCTCACGGCGTGACCGTTTTCAAGCAGATATTCCACGATGGATTCCGTATCGTCTACGTCGTAGACCCGAAGCGTTTCTTCTTCCTCGCGCACGTTATCGAATTTTTCTTTTAAAAGCTTTTTCGCGCCTTGCATATCCTTCGTTTTCAGCGCTACGAACACTCGGCATCTGCCTTCCATTTCCTTTGCGGAAAGCTCTTGTATCATTTTTCCTTGGCGGATAATGCCGTAATGGGTGGCGATCTTTTCAAGCTCGCCCAAAATATGCGAAGAGATCAAAACCGTACAGCCGTACGTTTGCGTGACGTCCACGAGGATCTCGCGCATAATGCGCATACCGTCCGTGTCCAAACCGTTGATCGGCTCGTCCAAGATCAAAAGGGCGGGATCGCCGAGAAGCGCCATCGCGATGCCGATACGCTGTTTCATACCCAGCGAACAGCTTTTGAATTTGATGCGGGCGGAATTTTCCATACGAACGATTTTCAGCACGCGTTCGATTTCTTCTGCGGGCTTTTCAAGCCCCAAATTGATCGCTTGCATCATTAGATTCGTCCATACGCTCGAACCCGGAAAACACCCCGCGTTTTCAATGAGCGCGCCGACGCGTACCCGTCTGCCTGCGTCCGTATAGTCCTTGCCGAACAGCTTGATCTCGCCTTCGTCGGGAACGAGAAGCCCGCAGATGAGTTTTTCCGTCGTGGATTTTCCCGAGCCGTTTTCGCCGATAAAGCCGTAAATAGAACCGACGGGAACGGTCATATTGAGATGATCTACCGCATACATTCCGCGAAAGCTTTTCGTTAAATTCTTGATTTCGATCGCGTTCATAATAAAAAAAATCCTCCTTGGTATTTACAAGGAAGATTATATAACGAATAAGTTGTTAAAACGCTAAAAAAAGGTTTTTATTCGGTTAGGGTTTTGTTAAAGTTTTGTAAAAGGAGATAAAAAAATTCACTTTTAATCCTCTTCTTTTTTCGACAAAAGCTCTTCGGTGAGTTGCAAGATCTCTGCGCTGTACTTTTTCTTGTTGCGTTTTAAGACGAATTGATAAAGAGGATACGCCGCAATAATAGGGCAAAGCCCGACCACGCCGACAAGTAAACCCCAAAGAATGATCTGCCATTGAAGGATCATCGTGATCCCCAGCCCGAAGATCAACAGTCCGATGACCCCGACCACGAGCGAAACGCAAGTCGCGGAGTTTTTTACGAACGAATCCAACTTTTTAAGCCGTTCGAGCTTCCCTTGGGGAGAGGTCGGACGATCTTCATATTGACGGCGTATACTTTCGATTTCTCTGCGCTCCGCTTCGGAAGGCGCGGAATAGGTGTATTCGAATTTATTCTGATTTTCCTGCATAATTTATTTCCTTTTGTAATTCTTTCGTTTTTCTGTTTGCGACGATCAGCGTAAATACGCCGAGCGCGATCGTAAGCGCGCACACGCCGCCGCCCGTGAGAGCGTTTGCCAGCCCCGTGTTCGTAAGCTCCGTGCCGAAGGAGTGGAACATCGCCGTCTGCAACGCGAGAATGGACACCAGCGCGTCCGCAAGACCGATATTTCTGAGCGCCTGTATCGTTAAATCGTCGCTCTTTTTCCGCGCCCTGACCGCGTTGACGATCGCCATCGTGATCTTATAGAAGGTATACGCCGCCACGACGTAGATCATAATGCCCATATAGCCGTATCCTTTGTCGTTGACGACCATTTCGAGGATCGCGAACGAGAGGAAAAAGGGCAGAGCGATCAGAAGTGCGCCGCAGACCTTGAATTTCTTGATCTCGGCAAACCGTTCTTCCGTTTCGTCGTCGAAACGCGTTAGTCCTTTGGCTTTCTTTCGGTGGTATAAAACGATCCCGCTCCGAAGCAACGTCAACAGGATATAATACCCCGCGAGCGCGCCGTACCACACAGAGCGTTCCAGTATCCCGATCACGCCGTTGAATACCGAGTAGGCGATATTGAGTAGAAGCGAACCCGCCGCGAGCAGGACGGTGCGGAAACCGTAGTTATCCAGCATACGGCTCACGAGCTTGCTTTTGCGCATCCACGAGGTGATATTCGCCTTCATTCGCGGCGCGAATAAAACGATCGTATACACCGTGTAGCCGAGCGAGATCGCCGCCAAGCCGTAAAAGATGTAAGATAAAATTTGCAGACCGAGGGTTTCGGGCATTATCACGACGAGCGTGAGCGCGCCCGCGATCGAGATCGCCGTTACGATATACGTGAGGGCGAGAAGCCAACCCGTCGGTTTTTTCAGCTTTTGTAAGAGGTTGCGCCATTGTTCGTTCATTGACTTATCCTCCTTTTAAAACGATGGTGAAAGTGCTGCCTTTTCCAAGCTCGCTGGAAACGGAAATTTCCCCGCCGAGCACGTCGATCACTTTTTTTACGAGCGCAAGCCCCAACCCGTTGCCTTCCGAGGAATGGGAGGTGTCGCCCTGATAAAATTTATCGAAAATACGCCGCCCCGTTTCGGGGGATATGCCGCAACCCGTGTCGGATACCTTCACCACGGCGTTGCCGTTTTCCTTTTTTACCGATACGCGGAGTTTGCCGCCTCGTTCGGTGAATTTGATCGCGTTGGAAACGAGGTTGTTCCAAACGATCTCCAGATAACTCGGGCAGGATACGAGCGTGATCTCGTCGAAATCGCAATCCAGCTCCAAGCTTTTCGCTTCGATCAGATCTTCGAAGCCGAGCACCGTTTGCGCGAGCATTTCGTCTAAACGTATCTCTTCCGTTTCGGGGGAGAGCTGTTGGTTTTCCAGCTTGTTTAATTTCAAAATATTCGTCACCAGATCGGAGAGCCGTTTGGTCGCGCCAAGAACCGTTTGCGCGTATTTTTTCCGAGATTGCTCGTCTAAGCCTTCTTTATTTAAAAGGGTGGCGTAGCTTTGAATAATCGAAAGGGGGGTTTTCAGCTCGTGCGAGACGTTGGAAACGAAATCGGACTTTAAAATTTCGCTCTTTTTCAGCTCCGCCGCCATTATATTCAGATTTTCCATAATGAGGTCGTAGTCGTCGTATTTCTCGTAAGAATGGTCGGATTCGAGCCGTACGGAGAAATCTCCCGCGGCGATCCGCTCGGTAGCTTCGAGAATTTTGCGAACGGGCGCGTCGATCATTATTTTTCTGCGCAAAACGTCGATCAAAGTGCATAACAGGGATAAAAACACGATCGCAAAAAACATCGTGACCGCGATCAGCGTCGTATTTCCGTCGCTTTCCCTGTTCACGACCACGAAGATCGCCACCGCCGTCGTCACCAATACGGCGATCGTGAAGAAAAAGATCAAATACCCCAAAAAGGAATACGTTTTTTTCTTGGGTTGCGTTTTCATTTGAGTATCGCCTTATAACCGAGCCCGTGCACCGTTACGATCTCGAATCCGTCGCAAGCTGCCGTCTTTTCCCTCAGCTTCGCCATATACACGTCCACCGTGCGCGAGGTCGCGGAGGAGTCGTAGTCCCAAAATTCTTCCATTAAAGCCGAGCGCGTAAAGGTCTTTTTCGGGAAAGAGAGGAGTTTGAAAAGAAGATCGAATTCCCGTACGGTCAAGGAAATTTCCTCACCCGCTAAAAGGGCGGTGCGCTCCTCTGCGTTCATCGTGAAATTCCCCACCGTCACTTGCTTTTCCGTTTCGATCTTGGCGCGACGAAGAAGCGCCGCGATTTTCAGCATCAAAACGTCGATGTCGAAAGGCTTGGTTACGTAATCGTCGATACCGAGCTTATAGCCGTAGAGCTTGGACACCTTATCGTCTTTTGCGGACATAAACAAAATAGGGGTCTGCTTGTCGGTGAGGCGGATGTTTTCCGCGAGCGCGAACCCGTCCATATTCGGCATCATAATATCGCTTATGATCATCGAATATCCGCTTTCTTCGAGCGCGCCGAGCGCTTCTTTGCCGTCGTAGCACGATTTGACTTCGTAGCCGTTATCGCGAAGGTACGAGCTGACGAACCCGTTCATTGCCTTATCGTCTTCCACAACTAAGATCTTGACCATTTTGACGTTCTCCTTAAAACATATTATACCGCGCGTGCGTTTGGAATTTGTTTAAAAATCGTTAAAGAATTGTAAAATTGAAAAATTTTCTTGACTTTTTCATATCCTTATTATATAATAAAGTCAAGTTTTGAACGAGGAGTTAAAAAAGATGAAAAGAGTTTTAAAGGTTTTTTACGGCGCGTTATTATCGCTCGTTATGCTGTTTTCGTTCGCAAGCTGCGGCGAGGAAGAAGAAAAAACGAGCTCAATGAAGTGCGCGCCCTGCACGGTCAGCGAAATCTATACTTGGAACGAGGACGTATTCCAAGAATTTTTCTATCTCCGTATTAGTGCGTCGTCGATTGCGACAAACGCCGTTCAATGCACCGTAAACGGCGAGGAATGGACGATGGTTCAACAAATAATGGACGATCTTCCCGAAGGGAAATACACGATCGTGTTCTACACGCCCGAAGATTTCACGATTAACGTTTCTCAAATAGTAGAAGGCGAATGGGTTACAAAGGAAGTGCCTTACGTTCGCAAGGTGACCGTCAAGGTGGAAATTTCTTCCAAATACGCGGATATTTGCGACTACGAATACCGCGAAGCAAACGGGCTTTGGGTAAACCCGACCACGCAGGATTGGTACAAAGATTGTCAAGCCGAATTAGAAGAAATGTATAAATAAAGACGAACGGAAAGCGCGGAAGAAATTCCGCGTTTTTTATTCTATCTCGATATCGAGGGGCGCGTCGATGTCTTCCCCGACGTATTTCCCGTTTTTCTTGCGCTGGCGCACACATTCGGATAAAAGGTATTCGATCTGCCCGTTTACCGAACGGAAATCGTCCTCCGCCCACGCCGCGACCGCGTTATATAATTTTGGCGAAAGGCGAAGGGGGATTTGTTTTTTCTCTTTTTCACTCATTAGTATAAGCTCCCCGAATTGACGACGGGCTGTGCGTCGTGATTCCCGCAAAGTACCACCAAGAGGTTGGAAACCATCGCCGCCTTTCTTTCCTCGTCGAGTTCGACCGTTTTGTTTTCGCTCAATCTTTCGAGCGCCATTTCTACCATACCCACCGCGCCGTCAACGATCATTTTCCGCGCGTCGATGATCGCCGAAGCCTGTTGGCGTTGGAGCATCACCGCCGCGATCTCGGGCGCGTACGCAAGATAGGTAATGCGCGCTTCCACGATCTCGATGCCCGCTTCGTTCACGCGGGATTGTATCTCGCTCTTGATACGAGCCGCTACGATCTCGCTCGAACCGCGTAAGCTTCCGTCGTCGGCTACGCCGTCGCCCGTCGTGTCTACTCCCGGGGCTACGTCGTAAGGATATACGCGCACCACGTTTCGAAGCGCGCTGTCGCATTGCAGGGAAAGATATTCCTTATAATTATCCACGTTGAACGCCGCTTTCGCCGTGTCCACGACCTTCCAAGTGACCGCGATCCCGATCTCCACGGGGTTACCGAGGCAATCGTTGATCTTTTGGCGGTTGTTGTTTAACGTCATAATTTTAAGGGAAATTTTTTTGTCTACCGCGCTTAGACCCGTGCCCGCGGAAAGAGAATCGCCGTTCGCGTGCGCTACGTCGCCGCTTTGGTTGAGCTTGGTTTTCGCCGCGGGATTGACGGCTACGCAAAAAGGATTGATCGCGTAAAAGCCTTCGCCTTTGAGCGTGCCGATATATTTTCCGAACAGGGTCAACACAAGCGCTTCCTGGGGCTTTAACACCCTAAGCCCTACGAGGGGAATCCAAGCGATACAAAGAAGGATAAGCGCGACGACGAAAAGCGCCCAACCGACCGTTTCGCCGTTTTCTGCGAGCGCCGCGCCGACGATCATTCCGACCACCGACAAAAGCTCGACTAAAATGCAGACGAGCAGGGTGCGCATACCGTGTTTTTTGTTTTGTAAAATAATTTCTTGCATAAAATTGTCCTCCGTTACGGATTTGATATTAAAATGATATCATATATTTTTTTATAAGTCAAGCGTTTTAAGAAAAAAAGAAGGGATTGCCGCGCCTTTTTCAAAGGCTCGCAATGACGGTGGGGGTATCGTGTCATTGCGAACGGAGTGAAGCAATCCCAAGGACGTTACGCATAAAAAGCCGCCGAAGTGGATTCGGCGGCTTCTATATCAAGCTACGTTTATCAAATGAGTTCGTACGGGGCGGAAAGGAAGATGTCCACTCGGGCTCAGAGCCCCTCTCACGTTGCCCGAAAAATAAAATTGTCGTAAACGCGCTTCGATATTGATTTAAATAATCTATTTTTTGTATTATATCTAATACAATTAAATATGTCAAGCATTTTAGCGAATATAATTTAACAAATAAATATCTTTTATATAGTACAATATTATATAAGAGGTGTAAAATGATAATTACCGATGAAATGTTTCGCGAAAGAATAACTTCATTGAGATTAAAAAAGAACGTTTCCGCGCGTGAAATGAGTTTGGCTATCGGTCAATGCCAAAGTTATATTAACGTTCTTGAAAACGGTAAAGGTTTTCCTTCAATGGACGCATTTTTTAACATTTGTGATTATTTTGAAATTACGCCGAAAGAATTTTTTGATTTTGATTCGAGCGACCCGAAAAGGCTTTCGGGCTTGATCGAGGACATCAAGCAATTAAGCGACGAGCAGATCGAGCTTTTGAGCGCGTTCGTAAAGCAAATGAAGTAGCGGGGAATCCCGAGTCATTGCGAACGGAGTGAAGCAATCCCAAAGACTTTACGGACTACGTAATTAGGGATTGCCGCGCCTTTTTCAAAGGCTCGCAATGACGGTGGGGGTATCGTGTCATTGCGAACGGAGTGAAGCAATCCCAAAGACTTTACGGACTACGTAATTAGAGATTGCCGCGCCTTTTTCAAAGGCTCGCAATGACGGGAAAGGTCAAAGGGATTGCCGTAAAACGCTCCCCGTTGTACGGCGCACAATGAAGAAAAAAACCTCTCTTTGCACAAGAGAGGAGTTGGACGAGTATATTGCATTTTTTAAATCAGCGTTTCGTATTCCGCGTAGAGTTCGTCTGCGCGGGTTTTTATTTGTTCCAAACGGTTGCACTTTTCTTGCAAAAGCGCGAAATTCGCCGTCACTTTGGGGTCAGTCAGCTCGGCGTTTAAGCTTTCTTCTTCCGCTTCGAGCGCGGCAATCTCCTTTTCGATCTGCGAGATACGCGTGCGCTTTTTTGCGTCCGCCGCGCGGTCTTCCTTGCTCCGATAAGAATTGGATTGCGCGGGGGCAGGTACGCGTTGAACGGGCTTTTCCGCTTGTGCGCTCTGCGCGTTTTTAAACGCCGTGTATTCGTCGTAATCGCCCGTAAATTCCGTCAGCGTTCCTTCCGACAGCTCGATCACTTTTCCCGCGAGCGCGCGGATAAAATACCGATCGTGCGAAACGAACAACACCGTGCCGTCGAAGGCTTTCAAGGCTTCCTCTAAACTTTCTCGGGCGGGCAGGTCGAGGTGGTTGGTCGGCTCGTCGAGGACGAGGAAATTTCCGTGTTCACATTCGAATACCGCAAGGGCGAGCTTGGCGCGTTCTCCGCCCGAAAGGTTGGCTACTTTTTTGTCGATATCCTCGGCGGGTAAGCCCGCTTGCGCTAAAATAGAGCGTACTTTCGTTTGCTCCCACGGGATATGTCTGCCCCAAAGCTCCTCTAAAACGGAGTTGTTCGGGTCGAGGTTGGCGTTTTCCTGATCGTAGCAGGCGATTTTGACGAATCTGCCGCGCTTGACGGCTTGGTTTTTTCCGTTCACGATTTCCTTAATCAAGGTGGACTTTCCCGTGCCGTTATCCCCCACGACGGCGCATTTTTCGCCGCGCATAAGGGTAAATTCCGCGTTTTCGAGTAAGGTTTTTTCGCCCGCTTTCAGGCAAAGACCTGCGACTTCGAGTACCTTTTCATACGGGCGCTCGGAGTACGAAAAGACGAAACGGGGCGGGACGGGGGGAAGCGGGGGCTTTTCGATCAGCTCCATTTTTTCGAGCTTGTTGCGCCGAGATTGCGCGGATTTGGTGGTCGAAGCGCGGACGAGGTTTTTATCGACGTATTCTTGCAGTTTCGCGCGCTCTTCTTGCTGTTTTTCGTATTCTTTCAAGAGGCGGGCGGTGCGTTCGGCTTTTAAGATCTTATATTTGGAATAGTTGCCTTTGAAAACCGAAAGTTTTTTGTTCTCGATTTCGTAGATTTCTTTTACCGTGCGATCGAGGAAGTACCGATCGTGGGAAACGACGAGGATCGCGCCCTTGAACGAGGCGAGATAGTCTTCCAGCCAAAAGAGGGTTTTCATATCGAGGTGGTTGGTCGGCTCGTCGAGGATCAAAAGTTCGGGCTCTTCCAAAAGCAGTCGGCACAGCTTCAAACGCGTTTTCTCCCCGCCCGACATCGTGGAAATTTTCTGTTCGTAACGATCCGCAAAGCCCATACCGTTGAGAACGGTTTTGATCTTGACTTCGAATTGATACCCGTCGCGGGCGGCGATCTGGTTGTTTAACGCTTCGTATTTTCGGGAGAGCTCGGAAAATTCCGCCGTGCCTTCTTTTGCGAGGGAAATTTTCCGTTCCGTTTCGCGGAGCTGTTCGAGTCTGCGCGCGTCCTCGCGGAAGATTTCCAGCATTTCCGCGTACACCGTGTTTTGCGATTCGAATCCGCCGTTTTGAGGAAGGTAGCCGATACGGATCCCGTTTTTGGTCTGTACGCTTCCGTTTTCGGGGTCGAGTTCGGATAAGATGAGTTTGATAAGGGTGGTTTTGCCCTCGCCGTTACCGCCGATCAGCCCCACGCGGGTTTGTTCGTGCAAAGTGAACGTGACCCCTTGCAAAAGGGGTTCGCCCGCGTAGCCGAAAGAAACGTCGTTGAATGAAAGTAACATAAAAACTCCGCGCGTGAAAATCGAAAAATCACGCAAAATACATAGTATGAAAAACCGCGCGAAACGCCGTCTTGAAAAAATCCGAGAATTGGAAGCGGAGCTCGATTACGCTCCGCCCGCCCGCGCCGCCGCGATCGCCGCAAGGCTTGCAAAACTCAAAAGCAGGGTGTGACGGGGCAGGGGAGAATTCAATAATCCCATTCGGGGATATAGTTTTTGCCGCTCGAATCGCGCTCTTGCAAAAACAGCCGTCCTTCCAAGCCCTGCGCGAACGCCTCGTCTACCGCCGCGTTATATTCCCGCGCCGTGATCGGGCGGTTGAGTTCGGGGAAACGGTCGATCTTTCCGAACGGCGTGTATTGGCTCATTAAGCTGAGCTTCGCGCTTTCGGGCAGCTCGCGGGCGAACCAACGCACGACGGCTTTGGAGTCGGACGAGCAAAGGGGCATCACGAGATGCCGCACGATCAGCCCCGACAGCATTTTTCCGTCCTCTCGCATTTGTAAGGGCTTTCGCGCCATAAAGCGTATCGCCTGTTCCGCGACCTCGAAATAATCGGGTTTGTTTAAATACCGCGTACTTAAAGCAGACGAATAAAATTTCATATCGGGCAGGTAGATATCCACGAACGGGTCGAGAAGCGCGAGGGTTTCTGCCTTTTCGTAGCCGTTACTGTTATATACGACGGGGATCTTCGGCTCGTAAAGCTCGAACGCCGAAAGGAGATGCAAAACGAGGTGGGAAGGGGTGACGAGGGAGATATTCTCCGCACCCTTATCTTCGAGTTCCTTGAAAATATCCGCGAGCTCGCGCGGGGTGATCGCTTTGCCGCGCTCGGCGCGGGAAACTTCGTAGTTCTGACAGTACGGACAGCGCAGATTACAGCCCGAAAAGAAGATCGTACCGCTGCCGTTTTTAAAAGAAATGCAGGGCTCTTCGAAGGGGTGCAGATAGTATTTTGCGACCCGTAAGCCCCCGACCCCGCACGCGCCTGCGCCGTTTAAGCGGTCTGCGCCACATTCCACGGGGCAAAGGGTACAATTTTCGAGCGCGCGAGCGCGCTTGGTTGTGAAAAAGTCCGTCGTAGTCATAGGAATATTATACCACGGCGGAAAAAATTTTGCAAGCGAGAGAAAGGGGGATATAGAATAAGTTGACAAACGCCTTAAAAAAGGGTATAATAGTTGAAAATAAAAGATTACGAACGGAAAAAGAGGATTTTCAAGTGAAAAAGTTTTTTACCAGCGAAAGCGTGACGGAAGGGCATCCCGATAAGGTTTGCGACAATATCTCGGACGGGCTTTTAGACGCGATCTTAGCCGTCGATCCCAACGCGCGCGCGGCGATCGAGTGCGCCGCGGCGTTCGATAAGCTGTTAATTATGGGCGAGGTCACCACGATCGCGAGCGTGGACTACGAAAAGAAAGCGCGGGAAATTATCAAAGAGATCGGTTACGATTTCGGTACTTTTGCCTACGACAAATGCGAAATTATCGTCGCCGTGCATAAGCAATCCCCCGATATTGCGATGGGCGTAAACGCGTCCATCGAGAAGAAGTCCGACCAAACGGGCGACGAGGAGGACCAGCTCGGCGCGGGCGATCAGGGTATGATGTTCGGGTACGCTTGCCGCGAAACCAAGGAGCTTATGCCGCTTACGATCTCCCTTTCGCACAGGCTTGCAAAACGGCTCACGGACGTGAGAAAGAGCGGGCTGTTGCCTTATCTTCGTCCCGACGGAAAAACGCAGGTGACCGTGGAATACGAGGACGGCGAGGCGAAGCGCGTGGATACGGTGGTGGTTTCGGCGCAACATAACGCGGAGGTTTCGCAAGAGAGGCTTCGCGAGGAGATCAAAAAGCATATTATCGACGAGATTATTCCCGCGGCGTTGATGGACGAAAATACGAAAATTTTCGTAAATCCCACGGGCAGGTTCGAGATCGGCGGCCCTGAGGGCGATTCGGGCTTGACGGGCAGAAAGATCGTCGTGGATACCTACGGCGGGAGATGCGCGCACGGCGGCGGCGCGTTTTCGGGCAAAGACCCTACGAAGGTGGATAGAAGCGCGGCGTATTTTTGCCGTTATATCGCGAAAAACCTCGTGGCGTCGGGACTTTGCGACGAGGTGGAAATTCAAGTCGCCTACGCGATCGGGGTGGCGAATCCCGTTTCCGTGTTCGTAGATACCTTCGGCACGGGTAAGCTCAACGACGAACGGCTTGCCGAGATCGTGAAAAAGGAATTCGATCTGCGCCCGTACGCGATCATTCGTACGCTCGAACTTCGTAAGCCCGTGTTTAAAAAGACGGCGGCTTACGGGCATTTCGGCTACAAGGGCTTTTCGTGGGAAAAGACGGACAGAGCGGAAGATTTAAAGAAATATCTTTAATAGGAAGGAACGGTTTGCTCGCAAAAAAGCAGACCGTTTTTAGTCAAAGGCAAGAAAAGGGGAAGCAGCGGTGAAGGGAAACGAACGCAAAAAACGTTATAGCAGCGCGGCGCGGGATATTTGCTATATCGCTATGTTCGTTGCCGTAATGACGGTGTGTTCGTGGATCTCCGTGTTTATCGGGAGTATTCCCGTCACCTTTCAAACGCTCGGCGTGTGCCTTACGGCGGGTATGCTGGGGGCGAAACGGGGCGTGATCGCGATCGGGTCGTATATCGCGCTCGGGCTTTGCGGCGCGCCCGTGTTCGCGGGGTTTACGGGCGGAGTCGCCAAGCTTGCGATGCCCACGGGCGGGTACATACTCGGATTTTTATTGACGGCGCTCGTGGTCGGGCTTGCTTCCGACGCGCTGGGCGTGAAGCTTGGAAAGCGGAAAAGCGCGGCGTTGGGCGTTGCGTCGCTGCTTGGGATCTTGTGTTGCTACGCGGTGGGAATGGTTTGGTTTTGGCTGTATATGAACCTGCACGGTACGGCGAGCGTGCTTGCGGCGTTCGTTTCCTGCGTGTTGCCGTATTTGCCTTTTGATTTCGTAAAAATCGCGGCGGCGGTATTCTTAGTGGCAAAGCTGAAAAAATATTTGCGGTAAATTTGCAAAACGGCTCGGTCAACCGACCGAGTTTTTCTTTTTCGGCGTTTTTTCGTCTTGCAAGCCGAGTAAATAATCGGAAGAAATTTTCAGCGAACGGGCAATTTTAATTATGGTTTTAATGCGTGGTTTTTGTTTTTCCGTTTTCCATTTTTCAACGCTTTTTGGGGAAGAGTGAATGAGCTTTGCAAATTGATAAACGGACAGGTTTCTTTCTTTTAAAATTATGTTTAAGCGCGAAGCAAAAATTTTTAAAGTATCCATAGTGGAGTTAGTATAACAGTTTTTTTCGAGAAAGTCCTGTAAATTCATAAAATATGAACTTGAAAAGAGATTGCCGCGCAAATACGCCTGACGGCGTAGGGGCGCAAAACTGCGTTTTGCTTTTAGGAGTCCGAGAATGCGGGGCTTTGCCCCTGCACCCCACGAGGGGATAATCCCCTCGACCTTAGTTTAATTTTTACCGAAAACGGGTATAAAGATATCGTATTTTTCTTGTCTTTGCGCGCGGGGCGCGCGTATTTATTATAAATTTTTTCAAAACACCCCGAAAACGCTTTGATTTTCGGGCGAAATATTGTAAAATATAAGTTGAATGATAATCGGATATTACGGGCTTTTTATCGCCCGCCGATGGGAAAATAAACAGTTGGAGTTTTTTAATGGGACTGATTAGTTATTTAATGGGTAGCGACGGCAGAAAAAGCCTGAAAAAGCTGAGTAAGATCGCGGATTCCGTCGAGGCGCTTGAACCGAAGTACGCCGAGATGGACGACGATACGCTGAAATTGCAGACGAGTATTTTGAAGGCTCGCCTCGACGCGGGCGAAACGCTCGACGAGATTCTCCCCGACGCGTTCGCCGCGCTCAGAGAAGCCGCTTGGCGCGTGCTGAATATGAAGCATTTCCGCGTGCAGATTATCGGCGGTATTTGTTTGCACCAAGGGCGTATCGCAGAAATGCGTACCGGCGAAGGGAAAACCCTCGTTTCCACCCTTCCCGCTTATTTGAACGCGCTGACGGGCAAGAGCGTGCATATCGTCACCGTCAACGACTACCTCGCCAAGCGCGACGCGGAATGGATGGGGAAAGTGCATAAGTTTATGGGGCTGACCGTCGGCGTCGTCGTGCCCGGTATGGACGACGATCAAAAGCGCGAAGCCTATCAATGCGATATCGTGTACGGCACGAACAACGAGTTCGGGTTCGATTACCTGCGCGATAATTT
Organism: Clostridia bacterium; assembly: GCA_017471945.1. Lineage (GTDB taxonomy): Bacteria > Bacillota > Clostridia > Christensenellales > Borkfalkiaceae > Scatosoma. The sequence goes on from JAFURH010000088.1 coordinate 19,800, forward strand.
AAAGACCGATTTAAAGAGAATGGTGCAGCGAGATCTGTCGTTTGCCATCGTGGACGAGGTGGACTCCATTTTGATCGACGAAGCGAGAACGCCTTTGATCATTTCGGGTAAGGGTGAAAAGTCGTCCGATCTGTACGTGCAGGTGGATAAGCTCGTGCGTACCTTCTCGGGCGGATTCGACGACGAGCTGAAAGACGAGGAAAACGCCGCGCTCGCCGCTCTTCGCGAGGAAAAGAAAAAGAATAAGAAAAAGAAAGCGGTGGTAGACGACGAGCCAGAAGAAGAGGTCGTGGACTACACGAAGATGTCTTTGGAAGAACAGGCGAACTACGAGGCGGAGCAGGAAGAAAAGAAAAACGCCGCGGCGCTTGCCGCGCCCGAAGGCAAACGCTCGCTCGCCGCTTCCAAGGACTGGGATTATATCATTAACCGTAAGGATAAAACGGTGGAGCTTACCGAAAGCGGCGCGAGAAAGGCGGAACGGTTTTTCCGCATCGACAATATCGCGGAGATCGAACACGCCGATTTAAACCACCACATTCAGCAGGCGTTGAAGGCGCATAAGCTGTTCCACCTCGACGAGGATTATATTATAAAAGAAACGGACAAGGGAACGGAAATCGTGATCGTGGACGAGTTCACGGGTCGTCTTATGGACGGCAGACGGTATTCCGACGGCTTGCACCAAGCGATCGAAGCCAAGGAAGGCGTAGAGGTCAGAAGCGAGAATAAGACCTACGCGACGATCACCTTCCAGAATTATTTCCGTTTGTATAATAAGCTTTCGGGTATGACGGGTACGGCAAAGACGGAAGAGGCGGAGTTCAGAACGATCTATTCGCTCGACGTTATCGAAATTCCCACCAACAGACCTATCAAGCGCGTGGATTTGCCCGATATGGTGTATTCGACGGTGGACGGCAAAAAGCGCGCGATCGTCAACGAGATCATCGAACGCCACGAAAGCGGTCAGCCTATTTTGGTGGGTACGTCCTCGGTGGATAAGTCAGAGGAAATTTCCCGTCTTTTGAAAAAGGTTGGCGTGAAGCATAATATTTTGAACGCGAAAAACCACGAGCGCGAAGCGGAGATCGTAGCGCAGGCGGGTCGGCTCGGCGCTGTGACTATTTCCACGAATATGGCGGGGCGCGGTACGGATATCCTGCTCGGCGGTAACCCCGAATATCTCGCGAAAAAACGCCTCCGCGAGGAGGGCGCAAAGCGCGAGGATATCGAGCTTGCGACGAGCACGTATATCACGGAGATCCCCGAAGAGATCGCAACCCTTCGCGAAAGATATAAAAAGGTGTACGAATACTTCAAGGCGCAGACGGATAAGGAAAAAGAAGAAGTGATCGCGGCGGGCGGGCTTTGCATTATCGGTACGGAACGCCACGAATCCCGCCGTATCGACAACCAGCTTCGCGGCCGTGCGGGTCGTCAAGGGGATATCGGTATGTCGGTGTTCTACCTGTCTCTCGAAGACGATCTCGTGATGCGCTTCGGCGGCGAGAGAATGAAGTCTCTTTATAATTTCTTCAAGATCGACGAGGATACCTGTTTGCAATCCAAAATGCTTTCGCACGGGATCGAGAACGCGCAAAAAGCTATCGAAGGCAGAAACTTCGGCGTGAGAAAGAACGTCCTTCAATACGACGACGTTATGAACAAACAGCGTATGGTGATGTACGGAGAACGTATGAACGTGCTTCGCGGCGAGGACGTGCATCAGCAAGTGCTCAAATACATTCCCGATTTCGTCGTGGATACGGTCGCGGGCGCGGTGAATATCGAGGATATGCCCGAGCTTTGGAACGAGGACGATCTGAACGCGGCGCTCGAAGCGAAGATGTTGCCCGAAGGCACGAACTACGTCACCCGTGAACGGTTAATGAAGTGGGACTACGAGCTCGCGATCAAGAAGATCACCAACAAGGTCACGAAGGAATACGAAAAGAAGATCGAGGAATATAAAGAGCTCGGCGTTGATTTCGGCGCGATCGAAAGACGGGTGCTTTTGATGACGGTGGATAGAAACTGGATCGATCATATCGACGCGATGGATCAGCTGAGAAAAGGGATCGGGCTTCGCGCGTACGGTCAGGTAGACCCCGTAATTTCCTATAAGAAGGAAGGGTTCGATATGTTCGACGAAATGGTAGAGCGTATTCAGCGCACGACGATTTCCGTGCTTTTGAAAGTGAAGCTAGAAGTTCGTCAACAGCCCGCTCAGCCCGCACCTGCCCCCACGCCTTTGCGCAGACAGATGCCCGAAACGAACGGGGCAAGCGGGACGACGAATACGCCCGCACAGCGTATTTTGCGCCGTCAGATGCCTGAGCCTTTGAGCAATATGTCCTCTTTCAAGGAACGGGCGAAGAACGCGGAACTTTTGCGCGTGGCGAACGAGAACGCGGCGAAACCCAACGAGGGCGAAACCAAAAAAGACTAAGCTTTTAATAGGGAACGAGTATGTTTAAAGCAGACGATTACAGATTAAAAATACAGGATATGCGTTCGCTTTTAGGAGAGGCGGGGTACGCGCTCGATATCGAGAATTTGCGGCCTCGGCTCAAAGAGCTGGAAGAAGAGCAGGAAAAACCCGAGGTTTGGCAGGATCTGGAAAAATCCACCAAGATCGGCAGAGAGCTTTCGCAGATCCGCAATAAAATTTCCGCGTACGAAGCGGGCGAGACCGCACTTTCCGACGCGGGCGACGTGATCGACCTTATCGAGGAAACGGGCGACGAAAGCCTGATCGCCGAGCTCGACGGTATGCTCGAAGCGGCGGCAAAGGATATCGAGGATATGCGTATCCGCGCGATCTTAAAAGGACCGTACGACAATCACAACGCGATGCTCGCCCTGCACGCGGGCGCGGGCGGTACGGAGGCTTGCGACTGGTGCTCGATGTTATACAGAATGTATTGCCGCTATTGCGAAAAAATGGGCTTTAAGGTTTACGAGCTCGATCGCGAAGCGGGCGACGGTGCGGGATATAAGAGTATCGACTTCCGCGTAGAAGGCGAAAACGCCTACGGGTTTTTGAAAGCGGAAATGGGGGTGCACAGACTCGTGCGTATTTCCCCGTTCGACGCGAATAAACGCCGTCAGACCTCCTTTTGTTCGCTTGAAGTAATGCCCGAGGTGGAAGAGGACGACGAGATCGAGATCAACGACGACGATATCCGTATCGATATTTATCATTCGGGCGGCGCGGGCGGTCAGAACGTAAACAAGGTCGCGTCGGCGGTGCGTATCACCCATTTCCCGACGGGGATCGTGGTACAATGCCAGAATGAGCGTTCGCAACTTCAAAACAAGGCGATGTGCTTTAATATGCTCCGCTCCAAGCTTTTGGAAAAGAAGATCGAACAGCGGCAGGCGGAAGCGGCGGCGATGAAGGGCGACGTGAAAAAAATCGAATGGGGCGCGCAGATCCGCTCGTACGTGTTCTGCCCGTATACGCTCGCAAAAGACCACCGTACGGGGTTTGAAAAAGGGGATATCCAAGCGGTGATGGATGGAGATATCCACGGATTTATTATCGATTATCTGAAAAAATTCTGACGAAAAGCGGTGGCGTGCGCCGCCGCTTATTCTTCTTAAAGCAGGGTGAAGTATGCAATATTCTTTTGAAAACCTTGATTTAAATAAGAAAGATCCGATCATTTTAGGGATCGAGTCCTCGTGCGACGAAACGGCGGCGGCGGTGATCAAGGGAAGAAAAATTCTCTCCGACGAGATCGCGTCTTCCGCGAGCGTACAGGCTCTTTTCGGCGGGGTCGTGCCTGAGATCGCTTCTCGTGCGCACACGGACGCGGTGGCGGCGGTCGTGGAAAAAGCCGTAAAAAACGCGGGGATCACTTATAGCGATATCGACGCGGTGGCGGTCACTTACGGCGCGGGGCTGTTGGGCGCGCTTTTGGTGGGCGTTTCGTTTGCAAAGGCGTTTGCTTACGCGTTGAAAAAGCCTTTGATCGCGGTCAATCATATCCGCGGGCATCTGGCGGCGGCGTACCTTGATTGTCCGAGCTTGCGCCCGCCTTTTATCACTTTGCTTGCGAGCGGGGGGCATACGGCGATTTTACACGCGAAATCGGAAGAAGAATTTGAAATTCTCGGCGCGACGCTCGACGACGCGGCGGGCGAAGCGTTCGACAAAGTGGCGCGGGTGCTGGGGTTGCCTTATCCCGGCGGACCG
>JAFURH010000015.1 GCA_017471945.1 Clostridia bacterium
CTACGACGTGTATTTAATCGAAGCTCCCGTGAAAATCACCGCTCGCGAAATCACGATCGAAACTCCGTCGGCAAGCAAAGTCTACGACGGTACGCCGCTTGGCTCGTTTTATCTTCTCTTTCGAGCAGGCACGCTTGCGCCTAATCAAACGCTTGTGCAAGGAGCTAATCCCACGATTACCAACGTCGGCAGTATCGAGAACGCAATTCCGTATGTTATTATCGACGAAAACGAAGAAGACGTGACGGGCAACTACGCTATCACGAAAAACTTCGGCACGCTTACGATCACGCCTTTTGTTATCAATTATAAAACGGAAAGCGCAAGCGAAGTGTTCAACGGCAAATGGTTGAAAAACAAAAACGTGACCTTCGTGGGCAAACAATGCGTGACAGGGCAAACGCTGACGAGTGTTGAAACTTCCGCGCTTTTGTTGCCTGATACGATCGACAATATAATTGAAAACTTCGTCGTAACGGACGCTAACGGCGAAAACGTTTCGGCGAACTATAAGCTCAATCCGATTTCCCTCGGCAAGCTCACCGTCACGCCCGCCCCGCTCGAACTTTTAACGGGGTCTGCAACTTGGACTTACGACGGGGCTACTTATGGCTACACGCACGTTGATATCGTTAGCGGTGAAATTCACGGATTTAAGTTTGATATTCCGGATTTTACGCCGATAAAAGACGTTGGCAGTAAGCCGAATATTTTAACGGTAAACATTATTGACGAAGATAGAAACGATATGACGAAAGGGTATGATATCGTTTTGAATTACGGCACGTTGACGGTTGAACCTGCCGCCGATACCCCCGAACTGCCCGAGCCTCCTATTATTTTGCCTGACGGCGATAACGGAGATTTAGGCGGAGAAATGACGGAGTCGGAGTACGTTGAGTTGCGGGATACGACGCTCTTTAAAGCGACGGCAAATAAAACTCATAGAGCGTATTTTAGAATTAGCAGTTTTGGCGATTACGATTATTCGAGTTGGTTAAAAGGTACGCCGTATGCGGGCGAGACGCCGGTAAATCCTTTGTACTTTACTGCGCTTGCGCTTGCGTATGCAAAAGCGGAAACGGTGGATATTTCCGTTTCGACGAATTATTCCACGTTGCCGTATATGTTATTGAACTATGCAGGGTATGCGGGCGGTACGGATAAAAACGATTGTGAAATTACAATGGATTCGTGGCTGAACTACGCCGTGCAAGCGTATCAGTACGAATACGACCCGAATACCGTTTATTCGCTTGCGGGTACGCCTTACGAAACAGCGGAGAGTGAATATCGCAAGTTCGTGAAGCAGACGTATTTGCAATTGCCGAGCGATACCAAAGACGAATTGATCAAAATTGCAAACGCCAAAGGCATTACGGCGAGCACGCCTGATTTGATTTTGAAAATCGCAGAGATAGTTAGAAATCAAGTACCGTACAGTTTATATACGCCGCAATACGCGGGCGACTACGCGTTGTATTTCTTCACGCAAGCGAAGACTGCGCTTTGCAGGTATTATGCGACGGCGGCGGTGGCAATGTACCGTGCGTTCGGTATTCCCGCAAGATACGTGACGGGGTATGCCGAGAATTTGGCTGCCGAGCAAGAAACGGCAATTTCGGCAATTGGGCACGCTTGGGTTGAAGTGTATATCGACGGAATGGGCTGGGTAATTATAGACCCGACGTCTTCCGATAATATAGACGGCGGAACGGACGGCGACGAAAAACCCGGCGATGGAGAAAAACCGGGCGACGGCGACGATTTGAGCGGCTTTGAAGGAATGGAGATCATACTTCGTCCCGTTCCCGGATTCAAGGTTTACGACGGCACGCCGCTCTTGCCTGAAAACACGATCGACGAATTGGAGTTTTCGCTCCTTGCGGCGTACGGTTATACGTACGAAGTGACGGTGAAAGGCGCGCAAACGGACGTCGGCGAATCGGCAAGCGAGATCGAAACGTTTATCTTGTACGATCCCGACGGAAACGAAATCACGTTCGAGGAGCTTGGGATCACACCCGTTTACGAAACGGGCAGGCTGCGCGTCGTGCAAGACTACGTGCATATCGTCATTTTCGATATTTCGAAGCTCTACGACGGAAAGACTCTCGCGGTGACCGCCGAGGACTATTATATTGATAACGAAGACGAACTTGAAGGATATACCGTCGTGTTCGATTTGTACGTTGAACTTACCGATCGCGGCGACAGTATTTCGGTTTCCGAGCTTCAACGGTTTGAAAGTCAGGTTCGCGTATACGATTTCTACGGCGTAGACGTAACGCAAAACTTCGCGATCGTGATAGACGGCGGACCTATCGTGATTGAACGTCGTCCGATCACGATCACCACGGCTTCCGCAACGAAGGTTTACGACGGCAAAGAGTTTACCTGTAAAGAATACACCGTTTCGGGACTCGTCCAAGGGCATACCGCAAAGGTAGAAGTTACGGGCGCGATCACGGCGCACGGGCGGGTGTATAACGAGGTCGATCCTTACAGCTTGGTCGTCTACGACGAGAACGGCAACGACGTGACGAGCAATTATTTCTGTAACTTCGTTTACGGAGAACTGACGGTAACGGCTGAAAATAACGAATAAAAAAGAACGATGGTCTACGCGATTCGGAAACGAAAACGCAAGACCATCGTTTTTTTCGGGAGGATACAAACTATTATCGGTCGTTTTTGATCACGAGCTTTTCGATCAACGCGACGATCGCGTACATAATCGCGGCGAGGACACACAAGATCACCACGGCGCTCATTACGAGGTCGAGCTTGAATACCTGCCCTCCGTAGACGATCAGGTAGCCGATACCCGCTTTCGAAACGATATATTCGCCCATAATCGAGCCGATCCACGCCATACCTACGTTGATCTTCAACATCGAGATGAACGCGGGAAGGGAAGAGGGTACGACGAGTTTCGTTAAGATCTGCAATTTACTCGCGCCCATCGACTTCAAAAGTAAAAGCTTATTTGCGTCCGTAGCCATAAATCCGTTCAGCATATTCATAATCGCAATGATCAGTCCTATGAGTACGGTCATAAATACGATCGCTTCGCTTCCCGTTCCGCACCAAATAATGATCAGCGGCCCGAGCGCGATCTTAGGCAGGGCGTTGAGCACCACGAGGTAGGGTTCTATAACTTTTCTCGCGGCTTCGCTCCACCATAGCCCGAGCGCGATCAGATACCCCGAAACCACGGCGATCAAAAAGCCGAGCAGGGTCTCTTCGAGCGTCGTGCCGACGTGATAGAACAGCGTGTCGTTTTCGTAAAGCTCGCCGATCGTCTTGCAGATCCGAGAAGGCGAGCTCGTGATAAACGGATTTACCCATTCGAGCTGCGCCGCCAGTTCCCAAAACCCAACGAGCACGAGCAAGATGGAAATGCGGCAAACGTTGATAAGAATATTTTTTCTTCGGTATTTTTTAAGATATAAAAGATGCGCGGGCGAGTAATTCGTTTGCTTTTTCATACGTTTAATTCCCTCCACAAAATTTCGAACCATTTCGAAAATTCCTTGTTCTCCCGCCGTTTTAAGGGTTCGGATTCGGGGAACGACAGCTCGTGCTCGGCTACCACGCGCGCAGGGCGGCGGGAAAGGGTGAGTACCTTGTCGGCAACCGAGATCGCTTCGCTGATGTCGTGCGTGATCAAAAGCGCGGTCTTTTTTTCTTCCCGAATGATCTTATACACGTCGTCGCAAACGTTGAGCCGCGTTTGATAGTCCAGAGCCGAAAAAGGTTCGTCAAGCAAAAGCATATCGGGATCGACGGCGAGCGTTCTGATCAGCGCGGCGCGCTGGCGCATACCGCCCGAAAGGGAGGAGGGGTAGTTTTTCAAAAATTGTTTGAGTCCGTATTTTTCCGCGAGCGCGATCGCGCGGGCGCGGGCTTCCGGCGTGTTCGTTTTCTTGATCTCAAGCGGTAGGAAAATATTTTTTTCGATCGTGCGCCAAGGAAAAAGTTCGTCTTTTTGCAACATATACCCGAACGATATGCCCGACGAAACGACTTTTCCCGCCGTTGGCGTCAAAAGTCCTGCCGCCAAAGAAAGCAAGGTGGTTTTACCGCAACCCGAAGGACCTATGATAGCGACGAATTCTCCCTCGTGGACGGAAAAACTCAGATCTTCCACCGCGACGGTTTCGCCCTGTTTGCTATGGTATCTCATCGATACGTTGTCAAATCGTAAAACTTCTTTCATTTGCGTGATCCTTTTTATTTAACTTCCGTAAACTTCCTTTGCGATCTTATTTGCGTAGGAATTATCCACGAGGTCGGTCATTTTCACCCTCTTTTCCAGCTCGCCCGCTTGTTCGATAATATCCTGTAAGCGGTTGAAACTCTCTTCCGTCATCGCCATATCCGTTTTCCACGCGTCGATCGCCGCGTAACGCTCTACGCTTGCCGCCGCAGACGCTTCGGACGTTCCCTCGAAATACGAGGTGAGATAGGGGGCGACCGTCGCCGCGTCGTTTGCGCCGATATACTTGATCGCTTTCATAATCGCGCGAAGGAAACCTTCCACGTGCGTTTCGTTTTTATCGATCCAAGATTCCTTTGCCATAAAGCAGGTGTAAGGCACTTCGCCCGAAGCTTCGCCCACGGAAGCCACCACGTAGCCCTTGCCCGCCGCTTCGTATTCGTACGCCACGGGATCGAACATCGTGCAATAATCCGCCGTACCCGCTTCGAACGCGCTCGTCATCAGGTTGAACGCCACGTCGTAGTTTAAGGTAAGATCCACGCCGTCCGTTAAATTATAATTGCCTAAGACGTATTCGAAGGTCATCGCGGGAACGCCGCCTTTTCTGCCCGCAAGAATTTCTTTGCCCTTTAAATCCGTCCATTCGAAATCGGGCTCGGCTTTTCTGGAAACGAGGAACGACCCGTCGCGCTTGGTCAGCTGACCGAACACTTTGGGCGCGTCCGTCGAACCGCCGGTAAGTACGTAAAGCGCCGCTTCCGGTCCGCAAAGCCCGATATCCGCGTCGCCCGAAAGCACGGCTGCCATAACCTTATCCGCACCCCCGCCGTTGGTGACTTCGAGCTTTATGTTCTCTTCCTTGAAATACCCGAGGGATTCCGCGAGATAGAAGGGGGCGTAGAAAATGGAATGAGTGACCTCGTTTACGCGAATGGTCTTCATTCCGTCCTTATCCTCGTCTTTGCACGCGGAAAGAGGAAGGATCGCCAGGCAGGCGGCGAGCGCCAAGCCGATTTTTTTGAGAAAATTTTTCATAATTGATAAAACTCCGTTTTAAAAAATTTTTTGGAATAATATATTATATGAACGGGCGTTTATAATTGACAATTGCATTTTAAAGTATTATAATGAAAAGGCTATTCCTTTTTCAGGGTATGAGGGGTAAGAGGGAGAAAACTAACGAAAATAAGGATAAGACGATCACTATGGAAATGCAAAAGACCTATAATCCGAAAGACTTCGAGGACAGAATTTACGCCGAATGGGAAAATTCGGGCGCTTTCCGCGCGGAAATCGCCGCGGATAAAGTACCGTTTACCATTATGATGCCCCCGCCTAATATCACGGGGCAACTTCATATGGGTCACGCGATGGACGCAACGATGCAGGATACCCTCATTCGCTTCAAGCGTATGCAGGGCTACGCCGCGTTGTGGCTTCCGGGGTGCGACCACGCCTCTATCGCTACCGAAGTCAAGATCGTCGAAAAAATGAAATCGGAAGGCGTTACCAAAGCTGACCTTGGCAGAGACGGCTTTTTAAAGCGCGCGTGGGAATGGAAAGAGCAGTACGGCAACCGCATTATGCTCCAACAGCGCAAAATGGGTACGTCGTGCGACTGGTCGCGCCAAGCCTTCACGATGGACGAAAAATGCTCCCGCGCCGTACGCGAGGTGTTCGTCAACCTCTATAATAAAGGACTCATCTATCAGGGCGACCGCATTATCAACTGGTGTCCTTGCTGTAAGACCGCGCTTTCCGACGCGGAAGTGGAATACGCCGAAGAGAACGGACATTTCTGGCATCTTCGCTATCCTGCCGTAGACGGCAGCGCAGAGGTGATCGTCGCGACCACCCGTCCCGAAACGATGCTCGGCGATACGGCGGTTGCAGTTCACCCCGCCGATAAACGCTATCAAAAGCTCGTCGGCAAAATGCTCAAACTTCCGCTCACCGACAGGGAAATCCCCGTCGTGGCGGACGAATACGTAGACCCCGAATTCGGTACGGGCTGTGTGAAGATCACGCCCGCGCACGACCCCAACGACTTTGAAGTAGGCAAACGCCACGACCTGCCCGTGCTCCGCGTAATGAACGACGACGGCACGATGAACGCGCTCGCGGGCAAATATAACGGACTCGACCGCTACGAAGCGAGAAAAAAGATCGTCGCCGACCTCGAAGCGCAGGGCGCGCTCGTGAAGATCGAAGCGCACGCCCACAACGTAGGGCATTGTTACCGCTGTCATTCGACGGTCGAACCGATCGTTTCCAAACAATGGTTCGTGAAAATGGAACCGCTCGCAAAACCCGCTATCCAAGCGGTAATGAAAAATAAAGTCAAATTCGTTCCCGAACGCTTCTCGAAAATCTATTATAACTGGATGGAAAACGTTCGCGACTGGTGTATTTCCCGCCAGCTCTGGTGGGGGCACAGAATCCCCGTTTGGTATTGTCAAGATTGCGGAAAAGTCGTTTGCACGAAAGAAGACCCGACCGTTTGCCCCGCTTGCGGCAGCGCGCATTTAAAGCAAGACGAAGACGTGCTCGACACGTGGTTCTCCTCCGCGCTTTGGCCCTTCTCTACGCTCGGTTTCCCCGAACAAACCCCCGATTATAAATATTTCTATCCTACCGACGTTCTCGTCACGGGCTACGATATCATTTTCTTCTGGGTAGCCCGAATGATCTTTTCGGGCATCGAACACACGGGCAAAGTGCCTTTCCACGACGTACTCATACACGGCATTATCCGCGACGAGCAGGGCAGAAAAATGAGTAAATCGCTCGGCAACGGTATCGACCCCCTCGAAGTCATCGAAAAATACGGCGCGGACTCTCTCCGTCTTTCCCTCTTGACGGGCGTTGCGCCCGGGAACGACACCCGTTATTCGGATACAAAAGTAGAGGCTTGCCGTAACTTTATCAACAAGCTCTGGAACGCCACCCGTTTCGTGCTTATGAACGCCGAAGGCAAAAAGATCCCCGCGATCGAAACGGTCAAGCTCGCGCCCGCCGATAAATGGATCATTTCCAAACTCCAAAATTGTATCAGAGAAGTCACGACCAACCTCAATAAATACGAGCTCGGCGTGGCGAGCGATCTTGCGATGGGCTTCGTTTGGGACGATTTCTGCGACTGGTATATCGAGCTTTCCAAGCCCGCGCTCTACGGTGAGGACGAGGGGAGAAAGAAGGACGCGCTCGCGGTGCTTTGCTTCGTTTTGGAAAACGCGCTCAAACTCCTCCACCCGTTTATCCCGTTCGTCACGGAAGAAATTTATTCCAATTTGCCGAACACGAAAGGCAGTATTATGACTTCTTCTTTCCCGCGTTATAATTCCAAAATGGCGTATAAAAAGGAAGCCAAAGCCTTCGAGGGGGTAATGGAAATTATCAAAGCCGTGCGCGCTATGAAAAAGAACGCCGACTGCCCGCCCTCGAAAAAGGTCGAGCTGAATATCGTCACCGACTCCAAACGCCTCGTGCAAGTGAATAAAGACTGCATTATGAAGCTTTCGGGCGCAAGCGCGGTCAAGCTCGTAGAAAGCTCGGCGGCGATCGAAGGCAAAACCGTTTCTTCGGTCACCGAGCTCGCGGAGATCTACGTTCCCTTGGGCGAGCTGGTCGATATCGAAAAGGAAAAGGCGAGATTATCGGCGGAGATCGAACGTATCGACGGCGAGATCGCCCGCGCGGAAGGCAAACTGAATAACCCCAACTTCGTCAACAAAGCCCCGAAAAAGCTCGTGGACGACGAAAAGGAAAAAGTGAAAAAATACCGCGATATGAAAGAAAAGTGTATCGCACAACTCAACGAACTGTAACAGAAAAACCAAAAAACGCCCCTCGGGGCGTTTTTTTTGCGCTACGCCTGTCGGCTACGCTCGCAATGACAGGAGCAATTACGCGTCATTGCGAGGAATGAAATGACGAAGCAATCCCAAGGACTTTACGGACTTCGTAATTAGAGATTGCCGCGCTACGCCTGTCGGCTACGCTCGCAATGACGACAAAGAAGAAGTTTTTAAGAAAAATCAAAAAAGATAGCAGTACCCTCTTGACAAGATCGAGTTTTCGTGATACAATAAATTAAATAGATTTTGTACGGAATAAATCAGACTAAAAAATAGGGGATAAACTATGAGAAAGAAGAAAGTTTTGTTGGCTCTCGTGGGCGTGTGCGCGGGATTATGTGCATTCGCGGCTTGCGGGGAAGAAGATACGACGAAAACCTATCAAGTTACCTTTAAAGAAGCGGGCTTTGAGGACGTCGTCGTGAAAGTAAAAGAAGGTAAGGCTTCGGAAATTCCTAAGATCCAAGGCAGTAAAACGGGCTATACGATCGAATGGGATCTTTCGAACGTCGATCTTTCGTCGGTGACGGAAAATATCGTCGTGGAATCGAAATCTACGCCGAATAAATATACGATCGAATACGATGCGAAAGGCGGCACGGTGGTTTCTACCACGCAAGCGGTCGTTTACGACGCTACGTATACGCTTTACGAACCCACTTACGAGGGATACGAATTTATCGCTTGGAGAAAGGACGGCGAGGTGTTTGCAAACACGGGCACTTGGACGATCGACGGGGATATTTCTCTCGTGGCGGAGTGGAAACAGGTATTCACCGTTACCTTTAAGCAGGTTGGACAGCCCGATATCGTGCGAACGGTGGCAAAAGGGGAAACTCTTACTACTGCGGAAGTTCCCGCTGTGCAATCCAGAACGGGGTATAACATAGAATGGAATTTCGAAGGGGTGAGCCTTGAAAATATCACTTCGAATTTGGTCGTAAACGCTAAGGAAACCCCGAAAAAGTATACGATCACGTACGACGCGGGGGAAGGTGCGGTTTCCTCTCCCACGCAAGAAGTTACTTACGATTCGGAATATACTCTGCTTACGCCGACGCGTAGCGGATATCAGTTTATCCGTTGGCTGAACGGCGCGGACGGCGTTGATTTGAAAGGCACGTGGAAGATGGATTTTGAGAACTCTTTGACTCTCGTTGCCGAGTGGCAGGAAGTCGTTGCTTCGACTTATACGGTAACGTTCGTACAGGCGGGGCAAAATAATATCGTAAAAACGGTAAACGCGGGCGAAACGCTCACGGATATTCCCACGCCCGTGGCAGAAACGGGGTATACCGTAGAATGGGATATCGACGAAAATGCTTTCACTAATATTCAATCGGACCTTACTATCAACGTAAAGAAAACGGCGAAAACGTACACCGTTTCCTATTCGGTGCTCGGCAACGCCTACGGCGAACCCGCGACGGTGACGTACGGGAAAGAATTTCATTTGATCAAGACGGTGGAAAACCTCGTCGGTTACGAGTTTAAGGGTTGGAAATACAACGAGACGTTGATTGGTACGGACGGCACGGAATGGAAGATCGACGGCGCGAGCACGATCCAACTTACCGCCGAATTGCAAGCGAAAGAATATAAGATTTATTATCGCGTGGACGGGGTCAACCAGGGCGAACCTCAAACGGTTAAATTCGGCGAAGCTTACGAATTGAGAACGGGCGTAAAAGCAGAGTATAGGTTCGTGAAATGGCAAAGAACGGTGGAAGGCGTAGCGGCTGATTTCGTCAAGACCGAAAAATGGTCGATCGCGGAAGACGTTATTCTCGACGCCGTGATGGAAAAGGATACGGGTAAAGTGACCATCAACCTCGATATCGTGCACAGTTGCTGCTCTATTTCGAGCACGACCGTGGAGGTCGATTGGGGAGCGGAAACGATCACGTTGCCTACGCCCGAATGTAATCACGACGAATATACTTTTAAATATTGGAAGTATCATAACGGCGAAGGGTACGTGAAACTTGAAAAGATTTCGGATATTTGGACGCTGATCGACGAGGACGCGACGAGCGTAACGCTCACGGCGCATTGGCGCAGAAACTGGACGAATAACCACTAAACCAAATCGCGCGCAAAAGCCGATTTAGCAAAAAAAGAAAGAAAAAACCTGCGAAAAAAGTTGTTTTTTTGCAGGTTTTTGTTTGTTGCAGATATTGACAAAAGAAAGAGAATATAGTACAATAATGTTAGCACGCAAAGAGCGCGTGCGAAAAGGAGAATAAAGTATGTTACCGCAACTCGTGAAAAAGAAAGCGCAAGACCGACAGTTTCCTTGTCTTTGGCAAACGGTGATTTTCAGAAATTACGGATTCGTTTCCGTCGATAAGATCGCGAAAACGCTGGGATGTGACGAAAAAACGGTGGAAACGGAAGCGGCAAGGCTGGGGCTTGCCGAAGTCGAATACGACAAAAAATGGGAAGAATCGGGCTATCAAACTATCATTCGCCATAACTGGTATTTGCTCAATTATCCACAGCTTATGACTTTGCTCGGCTATTCCGAGGCGAAGCTGGATTTCATTTTAAAGGAGGAGGATTTCCTGTTCGTAAAATTGGGCTTTGAAAAACCCGAATGCGCAGAAATTCGCTACGCGCCTTTGACGGACGAGCAGATCAAAGAAACGGAAAATATCGCGGCGAAGGTCAAAAAATATTGGCGTAAGCCCGAGGTCAAGCCGTTTGATTTCTTCCCTAAAACGGGCTTTTCGGATATTCAAAAAGTCGATCCCGAGCAGCAAAAGGAAGGGCTTAGACTCGTACACGGGTACATATCTCCTTGCGGCGACGCGTTTATGGTAGACTCGGATACCTATTTGACGGACGAGCTTTTAAAAGCCTATCAGGCGCAGGGGATCAACGGGATCTGGATGCACGGACTTCTTTCCTCGCTTTCCTATTATCCGTTCAAACCGTCGCTTTCGGAGGGATTTGAAGCCCGCCGCGCGGAAATTAAGCGCGTGATCGAAAAATGCAAAAAATACGGTATCAAGCTGTTTTTATATTTTAACGAGCCGAGATGTTTGCCGACGGTGGATTTCGGAAAATACGCGTATTTGAAAGGGGATACGGAAAACCTTGATTCTTCGCTTTGTTTTTCGCATAAAGAAACGCGGGAATACCTTTATACGGCAATGAAAGACCTGCTCGTGGATTTGGGCGAGCTTGGCGGGATTATGACGATCACGATGAGTGAAAATCTCACGCATTGTCAATCCAGAATACATAGCGGACGCAAAACGCTTTGTCCCGTATGTAAAGAAGTTCCCGCTTGGAAGTTTGCTTCCCAAGTGAACAACGTGATAATGAAAGCGATACGCGACAGCGGTACGCAAACGCAGCTTTTGGCGAATCTTTGGAGCTGGTCGCCTCAAATGGGCTTTACCGAAGCCGATCTTCGCGCGGGGATTGAAAACCTCGATCGAGAAATCGGCGTACTCTGCGTGAGCGAGTTCGATCTTTTATTCAAAAAGGGCGGGGTGGACGTGCGTTTGATCGATTATTCCATTTCCAACCCCGGACCCAGCGAATATACCAAGCTCGGCTTCTCGATCGCGCGCGAATACGGTCATAAAGTATATGCAAAAATTCAAGCTTGCAATAGCTGGGAATGCTCTTGCGTGCCTTATCTGCCCGTTTTTGACCTCGTGAAACAGCACCTTGATAATTTGTCGGCGGTGGGCGTAAACGATTATATGCTGTCGTGGACGCTCGGCGGGTATCCCGCGCCGAATTTAGGGTTGGTTGCCGCGCATAAGGCGGGTAAGTCGCTCGATCAATGGTACGGGGAATATTACGGCGAGAACGCGGAGATCGTACATAAGGGTGTGAAAAAGATCTGCGAAGGGTTCGTGAACTATCCGTTCGCGATCGAACCTTTGTATAATTCCCCCAAAACGCTCGGTCCTGCGAATCTTTGGAGCAGAGAACGGGAATACAACACTTCGACGATGACCTGTTACGCCTTTGACGATTTTGAATCGTGGTTGAATCCTTACCCGTACGAAATTTACGTATCTTTGTTTGAAAAACTTTTGGAAGACTGGGGCGAGGGGATCGAGATCTTAAAAACCGCCAAGCCCACGCCGAAAACGGACGAATTGTTACTGATGGCGGAAGCGGCGTATATTCATTTGGAAGCCGATTGGTTGCAAACGCGTTATTCTTATTTGAAACGGGATTGGTCGGCGAACGAAGCGGAGATCAAAGAGATCGTTGCGCGGGCGAAAGCAAGCACGGAAAAGCTGATCGGGCTCGTTTATAAGGACGCGCGCGTGGGATTTGAAGCGGCGAATCATTATTTTTATAACGATCGCAATTTGATCGAAAAGATCTTGAATTTGGATAATCTATAAGCGAGAAAAAGTAAGAGCTCCCACGTTCAGTGGGAGCTTGCCGTTTAATCCGATTGATTTTTATAATGGACGTTCAGGTCGTTGTTTTCGTCGTCGTAGGTCGCTAAAATTATATTCTTTAATTGTTTTTCGTCCTTTATACCAAACATAATTCTATTATTTGAAATTTCCGTTTTATATACCGAGAATTTTTTGCAAAATATACTTGCTTAAAGCCCTACGGATTTGTTGAATTAAAAGAAATTGTAAGCTTTGATATTACAAACGAGAATTTCTCGTAAGTCAATATTTTACGAAAAATAATCGTAAAATATAAGTATGGAAATGGAACGTATAGGAAAAAGAATAAAAGAAATCCGTTTGGAACAGGGGGTTATCGCAACAAAAATTCGGAAAACTATTGTCGGTTTCACAAGATACAGTATTTCTTTGGGAAAAAGGCAAAAGTGTGCCGACGACGGATTTTTTAATTGCAATCGCAACAAAATTTGACGTTTCTGTTGATTACATTTTGTGTTTAAAAGATTATTGATAAGCTATACGGGTATTTCCGATATGGGCGCAAGCGGAGACCTCTCGGAGAGCTTCGGGCTACGCCCTCGCACGAACCCGATGGGTTCGTCTTCTCCATAAGGATAAGCAAAAAAAAGAGAACAGGTTTAATTCCTGTTCTCTTTTTTGGTGACCCGTACGGGACTCGAACCCATGTTACCACCGTGAAAGGGTGGTGTCTTAACCGCTTGACCAACGGGCCGTATTTGATTGTATAGGAAACGAAATTCGTTTTTGTTATCAATGGTAGCGGCGATGAGATTCGAACTTATGACCTATCGGGTATGAACCGATCGCTCTAACCAACTAAGCTACGCCGCCATATGGTTGCGGGGGCAGGATTCGAACTTGCGACCTTCGGGTTATGAGCCCGACGAGCTACCTAGCTGCTCCACCCCGCGATATCGTTACGCTATTTAACCGCCGCAAACCTGCCTCAGCCAAACAGCTTAATTATAATACTAAAAAGAGAATGTTTTGTCAACTGTTTTTCGCGCAAATTTCAAAAAAAAGAAAAAATTTTTGAAAAAACTTTTTTCGCTTTAAATTTTTCCTGAAAATACTTTACTTTCCATACTTTTTCAGCTATAATAGATAAGAAAAGAACGCCGCAAACGCGCCTTGCGCGGCGAAAGAGAAGGAGAGCTTATGAGGATCGCGGAAAATTGGACGGATTATTCGATCATCGCCACGGGCGACGGGTATAAGCTCGAACGCTGGAAGGACGTCTATCTCCTTCGACCCGACCCGCAGGTGATCTGGGCGGCGCAGACCGATCTTTTCGCCTATCCCAAGCTCAACGCGTATTATAAGCGCAGCGAAAAGGGGGGCGGCGGTTGGAAGTTCTTAAAGCCGATGCCCGAGGAGTGGAATATCTCGTATGAAAAACTCGGTCTGGATTTCAAGATCAAGCCGATGGGCTTCAAGCATACGGGGCTGTTTCCCGAACAGGCGGTCAACTGGGAATATATGACCGAGCTCATAAAAAACGCCAACCGTCCGATCAAGGTTTTGAATTTATTTGCCTACACGGGCGGCGCGACGGTCGCTTGCGCAAAGGCGGGGGCACAGGTAACGCACGTGGACGCGGCGAAGGGTATGGTCGAGCGTGCGGGCGAGAACGCGCGGCTTTCGGGTATCCACACGGGAATCCGATACATTATCGACGATTGCTTGAAGTTCGTGCAACGGGAAATTCGGCGCGGGAACAAATACGACGCGATCATAATGGATCCGCCGTCGTACGGCAGAGGGCCGAACGGGGAAACGTGGAAGATTGAAAACGATTTATATAAGTTTGTGGAAACGTGCGCGGGCGTGCTCAGCGAAAATCCGCTGTTCGTGCTCATCAACAGCTACACGACGGGTTTGCAACCTATGGTGTTGAAAAATATTCTCACGCTGACGCTGAAAAATTTCAAAGGACGGGCGGAAGCGTACGAGGTAGGCATAAAAACGGAAGAGGGGATTTCTCTTCCTTGCGGCGCGGGAGGTATCTTTATCAATGACGGAAACTAAGGAAAAGGAAGCCGTGGAATCAAAAGCGGGCTTTGATATTTTATACGAGGACAACCATATTATCGTCGTGGTGAAACCGCAGATGACGGCTTGCTGTCCCGACGAGAGCAAGGACGATAACCTGCTCGATATAGTCAAGAGATATTTAAAGACGGCGTATAATAAGCCCGGCAACGTATATCTGGGTCTTATCCACCGCCTTGACCGCCCGACGGGCGGCGTGATGGTGTACGCGAAAACGAGCAAGGCGGCGGCGCGGCTTTCGGAAGGAATGCAGACGGGGGAATTCGAGAAGAAATACCTCGCGGCGCTTTGCGGTACGCCCGATTCCGAGCGCGGGACGCTTTGTAATTATTTAAGAAAAAACACCGTGAATAATATGGTGTATATTTGTACGCCCTCCGAAGAAGGGGCGAAATACGCCGAACTTGATTATAAAGTAGTGGACTCCAAGGGGAAATATTCCCTCGTCGAGGTGCGCTTGCATACGGGCAGAACGCATCAGATCCGCGTGCAGATGGCGGGGATATCCCATCCCGTTTACGGCGATATGCGTTACGGCGGCGCGTTGGCGCAAAAAGGCAAGCTCGCGCTGTGGGCGTATTCGCTGTCGTTTTTGCATCCGATCACGAAAGAACGCTTGAAATTTATCGCGTATCCACCCGCGGAAGAAGGGGTTTGGAAGCTGTTCGATCTGGCGGAAGCGATAGAAATTAAGTGAAAATTAGATAAAATAAGAAGAAACGGCTAAAATCCCTTGAAATGCGTTTGACAAAATGCGCGTTTAGGTGTAAAATAGATAGGTACAGTATTTGTAAAAACGCTTTACGAAATTGCGAGGCATTTTTAAATGAAAAACAAAAAGACGAAATTGATAACTCTTTCGCTCGCGTCCGTTCTCGGCGCGGCTACGCTCTTCGGTGGAATCGTTTCCCCCGGGATTTTGTCGTCTGCGGACGATCCCGAAAGCACCGTGAAATGCTCCGACGTGTTCAGCACTTCCAATTCGGCATCGCTCGACGATTCGAAGGAATTCCTTACGGTTTCTTTCCCGAACGACGATAGCAGTATTAACCTCTCGAAACGCGACTTAGCGCTCAAATGGTACGAGGGCGCGAACAAAGCGGGGTATTTCAGCTTTACCTTTAAGCTGGAAAACACCAATTTCGCAACCCTTTCGATCGTGATCGAAACGGCGTCCGCTTGGGCGACCAAGGACGAAAAGACGGCGAACACCGTGACCTTTACGAATACGGACGGTGCGGTGACGGTGAAGGTTAACGACGTGGGGGAATCGACTGCGGTTGACGTGGCGAAGGATATTACGATCAAGCTTGGCGAACACCAATCCTACGGCGCTTTTAACGTGTTAATGAACAACGGCGCGGAAGATACGGATATCGGCGATTTTACGAATATCGGCGCAAATTTCGCGGAAAACAAGTCGGAGATCACGCCGTTCACGGTAAAAACGACGATGCCCGAAACGGAAGAAGGCGAAACGCAGACCGCCGCTTCGATTCAGATCAAATCGCTTAACGGACAGAGCTTTGCGCTCACCGAAAAGAAACTTAAAGATACCGCGCTTCCCGTGATCGTGATCAACGACGAAGTGAACGGATTTATGCTCGGAACGCAATATACGGTGACGGCAGAAGCAGTGGACGTGCTCGATTCGAGCGTTTCGATCACGACGAAATATTATCAGTTCAATCCCTCGAACTACACGGAAGAGGAGCGTTATAAAACGATGCCGTCCAAGCCTTATTTGGGCAGAGTCACTTACGAGAAAGACGGCAAGAGCACGAACGTATATCAAGAGTTCGATATGGAATACCTTTCCGTGAAATACACGGCGAAGGACGACGCGCACACGGAAGACGTGCCCGAGATCGAGCTCGTTTGGTACGCGGGTGCGAACGCGAACGTAAGCCCTGTAGAAAAGGACCCGACGATCACGGATACGACCCGTTATATCAAAATGGACCGTAGCGCTCAGTCGCCTGCGTATAGCTGCGTAATCAACGACGAAGAGTCAAAGACGAGCGCGCTTGACGAAACGAACGAATATTATAAGAATTTCTTGAAAGAGCTTGAAACGGCGACGAAAGACCTTGAAATCGGCGACAATACCTACGTATATTTGCCGACGATGAAGGGCTTGATCGACGACGACAACGGATATAAGAATCTGAAATTTACCGTATCGTATAAGACGGAAGAAGCTACGAGCCCGACGACCGTTTCCATTTCGAGCGCGAGCGAGCTTAAATTCTCCATCAGCAAAACGGGGCTTTACGAATTTAAGATCATCGCTTCCGATCAGGCGGACAACGCAATGAAAGCGTATCTTGAAAACGAGGAAGTGACGGTTACGACTTCCAACGTATGGGATATCGACGCGATTCCCTCGTTCAGCTTCACCGTGGAAAAGAGCGAAGCGATCAGCGTAGAAGACGGTTCGGTCAGCGACAGAAAAGATACGAAAGTGCTCGATTCGACCTATACGCTCGACAGTATGGAGATTCTCGGCGTTGCGAGCGATAAGTACACCCCGACCTACGCCCTCTTTAAGATCAGCACGGGCAACTACCAAGATCTTGACGTAAGCGATCTTTCTGCTATCCAGTATTCGGATATCCAAACGCTTGCGAAAGAGAAAAAAGCAAATTCGACCGAATGGGCAAACGGCGACTATATCGCGTTCTATCAAAAGGTTTACGCAGAGCTGTTGGCGAAGAAGATCAAATCGACGGCAACCGGAGACGAGCTCGCGCAGATGGTAAGCGCATTGACTCATAAAAAAACGGGCGTCTTCACGCAGATCGAAGAATTCGATTCGAGGATCGACGAGGACGATCACGCCGAAGAATGGAAAAAGAACAATCAATATAATTGGAACGCGAGTAGCGCTTCCTTTACGACTGCGGAGGAAGGCACTTACCTGATCCTCGCCGTATATAGTGACAAGGATATCGCTTCGAATAAGGCGGCGGCGTATAAAGTGGTTACCGCGGCGGAGAAAGAAGACGTGATCGAAGGGGAAACGGAATGGCTGAAAAACAACCTCGTTTCCGTGATCCTGTTCGGCGTAGCGGGCGTAATGCTCATTCTCATTATCATTCTTCTTTTCGTGAAGCCATCCGACGAAACGCTCGAAGAAGTGGACGCGAAAGCGCTGAAAACGAAATCCGTAAAAGAAAAGAAAAAGAAGTCTGACGAATAAGGCTTCGGCTTGAAACTCAAAAACCGTCGTTCGATAACGGCGGTTTTCCTTTCGAAAGGAGGAAATCAATGCTCACGCTCGTCGCGAACGAGGCGCAATCGTTAAAGGAATTTACCGAAAATAACTACGCGCAAGCCTCGTTTTTTTGGAATTATCTTATTAAAAATAAAGAAATCAAAGTCAACGGCAAAAAGGTAGGCTCGGATATCCGCCTTTCGGTCGGGGACGTCGTTTGTTATTATCTTACTCCAAAACAGCAATCCAAAGCCGCTTTTTCCGTTCTGTACGAGGACGAAAGCGTGCTCGTTGCCGATAAAGAGAGCGGCGTGAATTCGGAGGCGGTGTTCGCTGCGCTTTCGCGGGAAAAAGAAATTTATTTTATCCACAGGCTGGATAGAAATACGC